>DATBCR010000704.1:0-20436 GCA_036270375.1 Pseudonocardiaceae bacterium
GTGAAGGACAGCACCAACAAGACCGGCTCGACGTCCTTCACCTGGACGATCAACCCGGTCGGTGGCGGCTGCGGGTCACCGGGCCAGAAGCTGGGCAACCCCGGCTTCGAATCCGGTGCCACCGTGTGGGCGGCGACGCCCGCGGTGATCGGCCAGAACGGTCCATCGGAACCGGCACACACCGGCACCTGGGACGCGTGGCTGGACGGCTACGGAACCACGCACACCGACACCGTTTCCCAGTCGGTGACGATTCCCAGTGGCTGCACGAGCACGCTGTCGTTCTTCCTGCACATCGACACCGCCGAGACGACCACCACCACAGCGTTCGACAAGCTGACGGTGAAGGTCGGCTCGACGACGTTGGCCACGTTCTCGAACCTCAACAAGGCCAGTGGCTACACGCCGCACAGCTTCAACGTGTCGAGCTTCGCCGGGCAGACGGTGTCCCTGCTGTTCACCGGTACGGAGGACGCCTCGCTGCAGACGTCGTTCGTGCTGGACGACATCACGGTGACGGCGTCGTGATTTCCTGACAACGCACTGATCCGACGCACTATCAGATGAAGTGGTAGGGGTGGGTGGCCTGACTCGGGCCACCCACCCTTACTCATTGGTAGTTTCAGTAACGACACACCGAACAATGTCAGCCTCTGGCCGAATGGGCTGACGGCACGCGATACTGCCGCGATCACCCGGCTGGGCGATGGTGTTGCCCGGTGGGCGACGGTCCGTGATGTGGTCGCGGATCAAGAACGCATGTGAAACAGGGTTGGGGATGACGCAAGCCGCGCACGTCGGCGCGCCGCCGATCACCGAACGGATGCGGGCCAGCGCGCGGGCCAATCCGAATTCCTGGCTGTATGTGCTCGACCCGGCGTTCGTCGACGAGCCCGACGTGCCGCAGTGGGCGGTCGTCGGCGCGTACCCGGTGGACGAGTACGGCCAGATCGAGAACCGGTTCGCGCCCAACGACACCTACCGGCCGTCACCGATGGCCCTCGGCTGGCCGACACCGGTGACCCAGCTCGAGCAAATAATCCAGCTCGCCAAGGCGGGCCACCGCGCGCCCGGCGAACTGCCGGCGACCGTGCTGGCGGCGACCCTGCTGGTGTACGACCCCGGCGACGGCACGTGGGACGGCACCCAGCTGATCGTGCTGCCGGACGCCCAGTCGGGACGTCTGGTGGTGCCGGCGTGCACGTCCGCCGAGCATGTGCCCGCCGACTGGCCGGGCTGGAAGTTCATGCGCGGCAACGACATCGTGCCGCTGCTGCGCGGATACCCGTTGGCGGTCAACCCGGACGGGCCGGTCAGCGCGATCCTGCCGGCAAGCCTGCTCACGGAGGCGGCGGCGCGGGCGTACGGCCCGTGGTCGGCCGGCTACGACAGCGACGACGGCAATGATTACGACAGTGATCCGGACCTGCACGGACGGCACCGCGCAGGCTAGCCTCGCGCCATGACCACTGAGTCGACGGATGGCTGGCGCGGCGTCGGACCGGGCCTGATCGAGGATTACGCGTTGCTGTCGGACCTCCGCACGGCCGCCCTTGTCGGCCGGGACGGGTCCATCGACTGGCTGTGCCTGCCGCGTTTCGACGCGTCGTCCTGCTTCAGCCGGCTGCTCGGCGACGAGCGGCACGGCCACTGGCGGATCGCGCCGACCGGCACCGTGACCGAGACCCGGCGCCGCTACCGGGACAACTCGCTGGTGCTGGAGACCGAGTTCACCACCGGTGACGGCGTCGTGCGGCTGACGGATTTCCTGCCGCCGCAGGCCGGCAACCACAACATGAAAGACCAACCAAGGGTCGTGCGGATCCTGGAGGGCGTGTCCGGCAACGTGGAGATCGCGCTGCGCTGGGTGGTGCGGTTCGCGTACGCGGACTCGGTGCCGTGGGTGCGCCGGATTCGTAGGCACGGCAACGAATACCTGCTCGCACTGGCCGGCCCGAGGGCGGTCACGCTGCGCGGGGACCTGCTGCCGCTGCGGGTGCCACACCAGCGGGCGCACGAGGCCACGTTCACCATCGGCGCCGGCCAGCGGATGGCGTGGGTGATGGAGTACCTGCCGGACGCGGACGACCAGCCGGAGCCGGTGCACACGGCGGCGGACCTGCGTAGGTCGGAGGAACTGTGGCTCGACTGGTCCGGTCGGCTCGACTACGACGGCCCGCACCCCGAGGTCGTACGGCGGTCGCTGCTCACGCTCAAGGCCCTGACGTACGCCCCGTCCGGCGGCATCGTCGCCGCCCCGACCACGTCGCTGCCGGAATCCCCTGGCGGGTCACGGAACTGGGACTACCGCTACTGCTGGCTGCGCGACGCGACACTGACCTTGTTGGCATTCGACAACTTCGGCTGTTCGGCAGAGGCCGAGGCGTGGCGGAAGTGGCTGGTGCGCGCGGTGGCCGGCGACCCGGCGGACATCCAGATCATGTACGGCATCGACGGTGAGCGACACCTGGTGGAGTGGGAGCTGGACTGGCTGCCCGGCTACCAGGGTGCGAAACCGGTCCGGGTCGGCAACGCGGCGTACCGGCAACTGCAGCTCGACGTGTACGGCGAGGTGATGGACGCCCTGCACCTGGCGCGGGAGCGCGGTCTGGCCGAGACGGCCGACTCGTGGGCGATGCAGCGCGGCCTGATGACGCACCTGGAGAAGATCTGGCAGCAGCCGGACAACGGCCTGTGGGAGGTGCGCGGCGACGGCCGGCACTTCACGCACAGCAGGGTGATGCTGTGGGTGGCATTCGACCGTGCGGTGCGCGCGGTCGAGGAGGACGGCCTGCCCGGCCCGGTGCAGCGGTGGCGCGACCTGCGCGAGGCGATCCACGAGGAGGTGCTGGCGAACGGCTTCAACGCCGAGCGCGGCGCCTTCACCCAGTACTACGGCGGCACCGAACTGGACGCGGCCACCCTGCTGATCCCGGCGGTCGGCTTCCTGTCCGGCCGGGACGAGCGGATGTTGGCCACGATCGACGCGATCGGCAGGGAACTCAAGCACGGCGACCTCGTCGACCGGTATTCCACCGATGCCACCCAGTCCGATGTGGACGGTCTGAGCGGCCGCGAGGGCTCGTTCCTGGTGTGCTCCTTCTGGTACGTGGACGCGTTGGCGCTGGCCGGCCGACGGGACGAGGCGGAGGCGATGTTCGCGCGGCTGGTCGGGCGGTGCAACGACGTCGGGCTGCTGGCCGAGGAGGTCGACCCGAAGAACGGCCGGTTCCTCGGCAACTTCCCGCAGGCGTTCTCGCACCTCGGGTTGGTGAACAGCGCCGCGGTGCTGTACGGGGCGGGTCGCCGACATCGACACCACCGCAACCGGCGTACCACCGCGGCGCGTGGAGCGCGGTCGTGAGGGCGGCCACCGTGGTGCCCGGCAACCCGGCCAGTGCCGCCGTGACCGAGCGACCGGAGCCGGTCGCGGCCGACGGGCAGCTCACCGTGGACGGCCTGCTGGTCGGGATGTGCGGCACGGACGTGGAGATCGCCGTACACGGCTACGGCTGGGTGCCGCCCGGCGCGGACAATCTGGTGCTGTTCCACGAATCGCTCGGCCGGGTGCGCGCCGCGCCGCCGGATTCCGGCTTCGCGCAAGGCGATCTGGTGGTCGGCGTGGTGCGGCGGCCCGATCCGCGGCCGTGCCCCGCGTGCGCCGCCGGGCACTGGGACTTCTGCCTCAACGGCGAGTACACCGAGCGCGGCATCAAGGAACGCGACGGCTACGGCTCGACCGCGTGGACGGTGGAACCCGACTTCGCGATCCGGCTGGACCCGGCGCTCGGCGACGCGGGCGTGCTGACCGAACCGACGTCGGTGGTGGCCAAGGCATGGGAGCAGGCGGAGAAGGTCGGCGGGCGGGTGTACTTCGCACCGCGCACCGCACTCGTCACCGGGGCCGGCCCGATCGGCCTGCTGGCCGCGATGCTCGGTGTGCAACGGGGACTCGACGTGCACGTCCTCGATCGGATGACGGACGGGCGCAAGCCCGATCTGGTCCGGCAGGTCGGCGCCACGTATCACCACGACCTGGACGATCTCGGCGTGAAACCGGACGTGGTGATCGAGTGCACCGGCGTCGGCGAGCTGGTGTTCGACGTGCTGCGGCGGACCGGGCGCAACGCGGTCACCGTACTCACCGGACTGTCCGGCACGCAGCGGTCCATCTCGGTGCCGGCGTCCGCCATCAACGACAGTCTTGTGCTGGAGAACGACGCGCTGGTCGGCAGCGTCAACGCGAGCCTCGGCAACTATCAGCAGGCGGCGGCCGCACTGGCCAAAGCGGACCAGGACTGGCTGCGGCAGCTCATCACGCGCCGGGTGCCGCTGACCGACTGGCCGTCGGCGCTGGAACGGCACCCGGACGACGTGAAGGTCGTCGTCGACCTAAGGGCTTAACGGCTGCCGGGCCGATCGTCCACATCCGATTCGCCCAGGCGGGTGGTCATCTCGGTCGGGTCCGCGTACGCGAGCCCGTTCGGGCCAGCCGGGTCCTCGCGTACCGCGATCCCCTCGTCCGGGATGGGAAACGGCACGCGGGACATGGTGCGGGCGCTGCCGGCCAGCTCGGTCACCCAGCGCAGCTCGTTGCGCAGCGCATCAGCGGGTTTCCCGGCCGCCTCGGCGGCGGCGAGGCGCTCTCTGATGCCGGCCGCGCGGTCGTCGAGGTCGTCGGCCGCCTCAAGGAAGCCGAGTTGCTGTTCGCGGACCTGCTCGACCCAGTCGTCCATCTGGTCGCGTAGCCCAGACGGCAGTTCCGCGCTCTCCTCGCCCACATGCACCAGCGTGCCAGAGCCAGCCGTGGTCGGGTACGTTCTGGAATCGGACCGCTACCTGCGGAGGGGATAACCGATGGGGGTGTGCCGGTGACCGACTTCGCGTTTTCGCTGTCCCTCGCCGCGATCGACCTGCTGTGGGAGCAGTTGCGGCTGGGCACGCCGGTCCGGATCTTCGAGGTGCCGAGTGTCGGCGCGACCATCGCCGACCGGGACCGGCTGCGCCAGATCGTGCTCACGGATCTGGCGTCGCGCGACCTCGCGTACCGGGGCCGCCTTGAACCGGAGGTCGAGGAGGCCCTGGTCACGCTGGCCCGCTTCCAGCAGGCGATCGACGCGGTCGGCATCCTCGACGACGAGGAACGGCTGCTGGCCAGGGCGGCGACCGACGGCCGGACCGCGGTGCTGGCCCGGCTGCAGGACCAGACGGTCCGCTTCGAGACGTTCCGGGCCGCGGGTCTCGTCCCCGAAACGGTGAAACTGATCGGCGAGGAGAAGCCGGGACCGGGCCGGTCGGTGACGTTCCCCGAACCGAACCCGGAGGCCGAACGCAGGGCGTCACTGCAGCGCCGCCGGGACCCCGATGAGGGTTTCCAGGGCGTGTTCGACTCGAACCGGCCACAGCAGGGCGGCTACGAGTTGGAACGCCGAGCCGCCCAGACCATGTGGGAACGGCCGCGCAAGCGGATCGGGATGTTCACCGTCTACGGCCGCGACCGGGCGGGCCGCGAAGTGCAGACCCCGGTCCTGAGCTGGTTCGACACCGACGACGGCCGGTACATCGGCCACAGCAGGCCGGGCCCGGACGGCCAGCAGTGGACCACGTACACACCGGCCGACAGCAGCCGGATCAGCCAGCAGCTCGTCACCATGCTCAGCTCCGTCGACCAGCCGCCACCCACGCCGGGCGCGCACCGCCGCTGAGCCCCGAAACCGCCGAAACGCCGGACCGCGAACGGTCACCTGCGGTACCGTTTGAGTGTCAATGCCGGTGTTCAGCGCGCCCAGGGGAGGACATCGAGATGCCGCTACTAGGTCCGGACGGACAGTCCATGCCGGTCAACCAGGGCGAGCTGGTGGCCGAGCGGCTGGTGCAGGTCAACCAGCAGTCCGCGCAGATCAAGAGCAGCGCGACCGGCTTCGCGGCGGCGGCCGGCACCGGCTTCCACATCGAGCCGGAGGCGGCGGCCACGCTGATCAAGTCCTGCCAGGACGCGCTGCACGAACTGAACTTGATCGGCCGGGACGTGGACGCGGTCAGCCAGGTGCCGAAGCTTGGTCGCACTCCGGGTGCCGACGTGGTGGCTCCGTTCACCCAGAAGGTGGCGACCGACGATCAAGGCATCCGGCCGGCGATCGACAACCTCAAGCAGACGCTGAACGACATGATCCAGGGCTACCAGAAGGCCAGCACGAACTACGCGGAGACCGAGGCGATCTTGGCGAAGTCGTTGCAGGCCCAGCAGGCGTCGCTGCCACACTATGGTGGGAACCGAGCGCAGTGAGAACCCGTCCAAGGCCCCGTGATACCCGTGCGAAGGACTGTCGTTGACTAGGACCACCGCAGTGCACCGTCGCCTTGCCGTCCTGCCGCTGCTCGCGGTCGCCCTGTTCGGCCTGGCCGCCTGCAACAACACGACCACCGGCAGCGGCACGCCGGCCACTAACGCGTCGTCCGGTGGCGGTCCCACGTCCGGTGGTGGCGGTGGCACCAGTTCGCTGCAGCCGTGCGATCTGCTCGGGGCCGACGCCGTCAGCCAGAACCAGTTGACGCAGCCGGAGTCCGCTACCGGCAGCGGCGCACGTAGCTGCAAGTGGGACAACACGACGGCGAAGAACGGCGCCGGCTACGCACTCGGTGTCGACGTCCGGGACAGCCAGGGCCTCGCCGACGCCAACAAGAGCGGCTACACGGCGACCGCGGACAACGTCGGCGGCCACAACGGGCTCCAGCTCGAAACGAGCACCGGCAACGACTGCATCATTGTCCTCGGGGTCACGTCGTCGTCCAGGGTGGACGTGGTGATCAGCACGAGCGGCGGCGGCGCCTGCCAGATCGCGAACCAGTTCGCGCACCTGGTCGAGCCACACCTGCCGAGTGGGAACGGCTGAGCGGCAGTAAGGGGAAGCGACATGCCACCGAACGGGAACGGTCAGGGCACGGGCAACGTCACCGCGGGTAGCGTGCAGAGCAACCAGTACGCGGGCGACGTCAAGCAGCAGGCCATCGCGGACGTGGAGCGGCAGCTCGGACTGCACCCCGGCGACAAGGGCTTCGTGGCCGCGGTGGAGACCGCGATCGCCAACGCGGTGGGTACCGCGCAGGCGACATCTACGACCGCCAAGCAGCAGAGCACCCTCGCGTCGCAGGTGGGCACCCGGCCCGCGCCGTCGGTCGGTGGCAGCAACTACATGAGCTACAGCCACGACGCGCTGTACAACATGGTGAACACCAACCTCAACGCCGGACAGGTCGGCGACGCCGGGCGGGCGTGGAACAACATCAGCAACTCGTTGGTCAACGCCAGCAAGGCGTTGAACAGCGGGACCACGTCGACGGAGAGTTCCTGGACCGGCAACGCGGCCGACGCGGCACGCACCTTCCACACCGGCGTGTCCAACTGGACGGCCGGCAGTAGCGAGAGCGCACAGCTCGCGTCCGACACGATGTACAACCAATCCCTTGCGGCACAAGGGGTGCAGGCCGGGGTGCCCAAGCCGGTGCCGTACAGCTTCGCGAACGAGCTGACCGACTTCTTCACGGCGCCGAATCCGGCCGCCGGCATGAACACCATCAACACGAAACTGGCCGCCCAGCAGGCGGCGCACCAACAGGCGGCGACCGCGGTGCAGTCCTACGACTCCACGCTTGGCCAGTCCGCCGGCAAGATGCCGGCGGTGACATCGCCGCCGTCGTTCAATCCGAATTCCGGTGGGAAGTCGGGTCCCGGTAGTGGTGGCCCCGGCTCTGGCGGGACCGGTGGCAGCGGCGGTGGCAGCGGACCGACGGCGCCGACCGGCGGCGGTGGCAGTGGGCCTGGCGGCTCCGGGCCCGGTCATGGCGGTGGGACCGGTGGCGGCGGGGCTTTCCCTGGTGCGCCGAACTTCCCGGGCAGCGGCGGTGGTTCCGGGTCCGGTAGCGGCAGTGGTGGCAGTGGTGGGACCGGCACCGGGCCTGGTGGGATCATGCCGGGCGGGCCGATCACGAGTACCGATCCGTCCTGGACCAATCCGGCGGGGCCGGGTGGGCCTGGCGGCGGTGCGGGTGGTTTCCCTGGTGGCGGCACCGGGCCGGGCGGCACGGGTACCGATCCCGGTGGGTTCGGCGGCGGCGGTATGCCGATCGGTGGGTTCCCCGGCGGCGGCTTCGGTGGTGCTGGTGGTGGAGCCGGTGGCGGCAGCGGCGGCGGGTCCGGGCTCGGCCGTGGTGGTGCTGGTGGTGGCTTCGGCGGTGGTGCCGGTGGCTCGGGTGCGGGCAGCGGGTTCGGCGGCAAGGGCGGCTTCGGGCCGGGTGGCAGCGGTGCCGGCGCCGGCGACGCGAGCAGTGCGGCCGCGGGCGGGCGGAGTGCGGCCGGTGCGGCGGCGGCCGAGGACTCGGCGCTCGGCCGGGGTATCGCCGGTGCCCGCGGGGCCGGTGGGGAGCCGGGTGCGGGCGGCGGCATGGGTGCCGGCGCGGGGCGTGGGCAGCGCGGCAAGGAGGACGAGGAGCACAAGCGTGCCTCGTTCCTCGTCGAGGCCGATCCCGACTCGATCTTCGGCACGGATGAGCGGACGGCGCCACCCGTTATCGGCGGATAGTGTTGTGCGGCAAAAGGTTTAGCGATGGGCACCGATCAACCGGTCGGTGCCCATCGCTGGTGCTGGGCACCGACGGGTGCGACGGCAACGGTGAGGTCGGCAGACTGTTCGCAGGCACCCTCGTCAAGCCGCCGCCTGCCCTGGGGCGTGTCAGCCGGCTTCGAGCAGGCGGGCGATGTTCTCCGGGGCGCCGGGACGGGCGAACAGCCAGCCCTGGCCGGAGTCGCAGCCGATCCGGCGTAGGCGTTCGGCCTGGGCCGGGGTTTCCACGCCTTCGGCGGTGACCGTCAGGCCGAGCGCGTGGGCCAGGTTGACGAGTGTGGCCACGATCTGGGCGTCCACCGGGTCGGTCCGGTCGGCGGCCCGCAGGCCCTCGACGAACGAGCCTGCGATCTTCAGTTCGTTCACCGGCAGGTGCCGCAGGTAGGCAAGGTTCGAGTAGCCGGTGCCGAAGTCGTCGATGGCGATGCGCACGCCCATGTCGGACAGCGTCCGCAGCGCGTCCAGCGGGCCGTCCGCGGTGCCCATGATGGCGCTCTCGGTCAACTCCAGCTGCAGCAGGTGCGGCGGCAGGCCGGTGTCCGCGAGCACCGCCCGCACGTCGTCCACCAGCCCCGGCTCGCGGGACTGTCGCACGGCCAGGTTGACGCTGACGAACGGCGCGTCCACGCCGAACCGGTCCAGCCACCCCTTCGCCTGCACGCACGCGCTGCGCAGCACCCATCTGCCCAACGGCACGATCAGGCCGGTCTCCTCGGCCAGGTCGATGAACCGGTCCGGGCCGAGCCGGCCGAGCTGCGGGTGCTGCCAGCGCACCAGCGCCTCGACACCCACCGTGCGCTCGTCGCCGAGGCGCACCAGCGGCTGGTACTCGACGAAGAACTCCTTGTGCTCCATGGCCGCCGGCAGCGCTGCGGACAACTGGAACCGCACCACCTCGTGTGCGTTGCGCTCCGGGTCGTACACCCGCCAGCGGCCCTTGCCGTCCGCCTTCGCCCAGTACTGCGTGATGTCCGCGTCCCGCACCAGGTCGGCCGACGTGGTGCCGGACACGGGGCGTTCCACGATGCCGATGCTGGCCGTGACCGTCAGCTCGTGCCCGCCGATGCGGACCGGCGGCTGCAGCGCCGCGAGCACGGTCTCCGCGATGCTGACCGCGTCCTCCGTGTCGCGGGTGCCTTCGGCCAGCACCACGAACTCGTCGCCGCCCATCCGGGCGATCAGCCGGCCGGGACCCGCGATGGCCTCGTCGAGACGCCGCGCGACGGACACCAGCAGCCGGTCGCCGACCGCATGGCCGAGGCTGTCGTTGATCACCTTGAACCCGTCCAGGTCCAGGTAGCACATGCCGACCCTGGTCCGGCCCGGTGTCTCCCGCTCGGTCGCGAACACGGCGGACAGGCGTTCCAGGAACAGCGCGCGGTTCGGCAGGCCGGTCAGCGGGTCATGGCTGGCCTGGTAGCGCAACCGCTCCTGCAGCGCGTGCCGCTCGGTGACGTCCTCCATCACGGACACCGCGAACAGCGGGGTGCCGGCCTCGTTGCGGACAAGCGAACACGTCACGTGCGCCCACACCCAGCCGCCGTCCGGCCGGCACAGGCGCTTCTCCACCCGATAGTGGTCCTGCTCGCCGCGGATCACTCGTTCGAATGAGTCCCAGAGGCCGTCCTGCTTGTCCTCCGGATGGATGTAATCGCGCACGTTGCTGGCCAGTGCTTCCTGGCGCGTGGTGCCGCACATCCGGAGTAACGCCGTGTTCGCTTCGACCACCCGGCCGGTCATGTCTGAGATGCCGATGCCGATGGCCGCGTCCGTGAACATGGCGCGGAACTTGGCCTCGCTCGCGCGCAGCGCCGTCTCCGCCTCGTCCCGTGCGTCGAGCACCGCGCTGCGGATGGCCTCCTGCTCGCCGAGGGTGCGTTCGCGCAGCGCCTGGGCGTAGCCAGCGGCCAGCGAGCCCTGCAGCCGGGCCACCCGGTCGCCGAGGCGCTGGTTGTGCATCAGGCCGAGTTCGTCCAGCAGCCGCTCGCCGAGCACCTGCACCGACCGTTCGATGGTGCCGCTGCCGGTGAAGTGCGACGTGACGAGGCGGGCGCCGGCCTCCCGGGCGCAGTCGGCCGAGAACGGTTCGTTCAGCAGCGCCGTCACAAGGCGGTTGGTCAGTTCGTCAAGCAGGTCGATCACCTCGTCGCCGCTCATCGGCACGTAACTGGTGCCGGCGATGGCCGATGCCCACATCCGGGCGAATGACTGGGCAGTGGACGTGGCCGCACCTCCGGTCGGCACCATGGCTGTGGGCGCGCGCCGGCGGTCCGAGCGGGTCATGCCGGCCGACCATCGGGTGTGCGCGCGGCGCACCGGGCCGGGTCGCACCGTCCCGAAAACCTGGTCGGGCCTGTCACCGCGTTGCCCCTCTCGACTGCTCGCCATCGCTCACGTCGACTACGCGAGCATACGTCCGACCGAGTGAACTGCCCAAGGCGCTGGGCATGAACTCCCGGTTGGAGGGATACCACCATTCCGGGTTCACCCACTAGAGCCATGCGGCCTTGATCCGGCACCGTGCGCAAACGAGGCGGACTCGCCACCGCGCATCGGCGCGGTCTGCCGGTTGAGCAGCGGCAACGCCCGTTTGAGATCCTCGACGAGACCATCCGCCAGGTCGTGGCTGAAGCCGTTCCGCACGACAATGCGCAGCGCCGCCAGATCTGTACGATTTGCCGGAAAAGTGTAGGCCGGCAGCAGCCAACCGCTCTCCCGCAGCGCCGCCGACACGTCGAAGACCGAGAACCGGGTGACGTCGTCGGCGAGCGTGAAGGCGAACACCGGCAGCTGGCCGCCGTCGGTGAGCAGCCGGAACGGACCGAGGTCCGCCACCCGTTCGGCCAGCCGGGTCGCCACGTCCCTGCAGTGCTGCTGCACCCTGCGGTAGCCGTCGAACCCCAGCCGGATGAAGTTGTAGTACTGGGCCGCGACCTGGGCACCGGGCCGCGAGAAGTTCAGCGCGAACGTCGGCATGTCACCGCCGAGATAGTTGACCCGGAACACGAGTTCGTCCGGCAGCGCGGCCGCGTCCCGCCACACGATCCAACCGACGCCGGGATAGACGAGCCCGAACTTGTGCCCGGACGTGTTGATGGACACCACCCTCGGCAGCTGGAAGTCCCAGACCAGATCGGGATCGACGAACGGCGCGATCATCGCGCCGGACGCGCCGTCCACATGCACCGGAATGTCGACGCCGGTGCGCTCGGCCAAGGCGTCAAGCGCCTGGCACACGTCCGCGACCGGTTCGTAGCCACCGTCGAATGTGGACCCGAGAATGACGACGACGCCGATGGTGTTCTCGTCGCACAGCCGCACGGCTTCCTCGGCGGACAGCAGGAACCGGTCGCCGTCCATCGGCACCAGCCGCGCCTCGACGTCCCAGTAGTTGGCGAACTTCTCCCAGCAGATCTGGACGTTGATGCCCATCACGATGTTCGGCCGGTCGGTCGGCTTGCCATCGGCCTGCCTGCGGTGCCGCCAGCGCCGCTTCATGGCCAGCCCGCCGAGCATGCAGGCTTCACTCGATCCGGTGGTCGAGCAGCCGGTCGCCTGGCCACGGTCCGGCGCGTGCCACAGCTCGGACAGCATCCGGACGCAGCGGGCCTCGAGTTCGGCCGTGCGCGGGTACTCGTCCTTGTCGATCATGTTCTTGTCGAACGTCTCCGTCATCAGCCGGGTCGCCTGGTCATCCATCCAGGTGGTGACGAACGTGGCCAGGTTGAGCCGGGCATTTCCGTCCAGCATCAACTCGTCGTGCACGATTTGATACGCGATGTCAGGATCGATACCGCGGGCCGGGAAGGAATGCTTCGGAATCTGCGTCGGAACCCTGGTGAAGATGGGGTTCACCGCGACATCCGGGCTCTGCGAGCGGTAACGGTGGCTCGCCGACGGTTGCTCCAATGGCATGCGCCGACATTATCGATCGCCGGGACCCGGCGCCGTTCGCACGCGAACGTCGAGATGCGGCATCACCCGTCCGGCCGCATTCTGTACGCCAAACAGTGCAAGATCAGGTCAAGGGATGGCAATGGTCCGGGTGAGAAACATCGCGCTGGTCGCAGTCCTCGCCTGCCTACCGGCAACGGTCCACCTGCCGCGCGCGGCGGCGACCACCCATCCGCGGGACGACTGGGCCGGTTCGCAGATCGCACGACACGAAGGCACGGCACGCCAGGACCTGCCGATCGGCCTCGCCGACCCGACCAGGCCGAGCACCTCGCCGGCCGGGTTCGACGTGAGCCACCACCAGGGCGTGGTGGTCTGGACGGCCCAGGCGGCGGCCGGCGCGACGTTCACATATGTCAAGGCGACCGAGGGCATCGACTTCACCGACCCGAACTTCGCGGCCAACTACAACGGCGCCTACCAGGCCGGCCTGCTCCGCGGCGCCTACCACTTCGCGACACCGGACACGTCCGACGGCGCGACCCAGGCCAACTACTTCATCAGCCACGGCGGCGGCTGGAGCGCCGACGGCAGGACGCTGCCGCCGGCCGTGGACCTGGAGTACAACCCGTACGGCGACACGTGTTACGGCATGGCGCCAGCGGCACTGGCGGGCTGGGTGCACGCGTTCGTCGACCAGATGCGCGCCAGAACCGGCCGCTACCCGGCGATCTACACGAGCACCCGCTGGTGGGCGATGTGCATGGGCGGCGACGCGAGCTTCGGCGCGGATCCGCTGTGGATCGCCAGGTACAACACGGTGGTCGGCAACCTGCCGCCGGGCTGGACGGCACAGTCGATCTGGCAGTTCGCCGACGCCGGGCCGTTCCCCGGTGACCAGGACTCGTTCAACGGCACCGCGGCTCAACTGCACACGCTCGCCGTCGGCTGAATGCACTGATTGTTAACTTTTCACAAACAATCGTGACTTTTCGTTAACTACCCAGCACACAGAGGTCTGCTCGAAAGCATGCGCCCACCGGACGTATGGCGATTCCCCACGCACTAATTCCGCCCCGTTCACAATTAACGCTGCTCAAATATCGACACCAGTGGGTGGTCGATGCCGCCCACGCACGAGGGCACACCGAAAGGGTCACATAATGAGGTCAGTCAAGCGAGGCGCGATCGCGGCGTTAGTCGTCGGCACATTTGCCGGCACGCTCGTGCTCATGATGTCCGCCCCCGCCACGGCGGCGACCGAATCCCCGTCCATTGCCACGGCGCAGAGCGTCGTCCGGCATCCTGAGCTGGACTGGGCCGGTTCGCAGGTGGCCAAGCACGAACCGCACCCGACCGGGACCGGTGGCATGACGCCGCTCGTCACCCAGACCCCCGGCCTGGACGTCAGCAGCTTCCAGGGCAACGTGAACTGGTCGTCGGTCGCGGCCAACGGCGCCAAGTTCGCCTACACCAAGGCAACCGAGGGCACGTACTACACGAATCCGTTCTTCGCCCAGCAGTACAACGGTTCCTACAACGCCCACCTCATCCGCGGCGGCTACCACTTCGCCACCCCGGACACCACCGGCGGCGCCACCCAGGCCGACTACTTCGTGAACCACGGCGGCGGCTGGTCGAAGGACGGCCGGACCCTGCCCGGCATGCTGGACATGGAGTGGAACCCGTACGGCGCAGCGTGTTACGGCCAGAGCCAGGCCGGTATGGCCAACTGGGTCCGGTCGTTCAGCAACGAGTACCACGCGCGGACCAGCCGCTACCCGGTGATCTACACGGCGACCAGCTGGTGGAACCAGTGCGTCGGCACCCAGGCCGGCGACCTCGCGTCGAACAATCCGCTGATGATCGCGTTCTACTCGACCAACCCCGGCCCGATGCCGTTCAACTGGGGCTTCCAGACCATCTGGCAGTTCTCCGACCATGGCACGTTCCCCGGTGACCAGGACCGGTTCAACGGCGACATCACCCGGGTGCAGGCACTGGCCAACGGCTGATCACTGACCCGCCCCGCAGGCCGATCCGTCCGGACTGTCACGACCGGACGGATCGGCCGTCCCCCGTAGACCGCCGATCGGGCTATGCACGGCAACTGGCAAACGTGATAATCGTGTGCGATACGTGCACCGGCCGGTGAACGATGTCCTATTGACCCGGTCGAGTAGGCGCCAGTACGGATGAGGTGGATCAATGAGTCCGACGCCCTGGCTGGTGATGGGGTGGCTGTGCGTGGCCGCCGGAGCGGTGCTCCTGATCGGCGCGTGGCTGGCCGGCACCGGCCAGTGGGGCGACTCGGCGGTCCGACGCCCCGGGGTCACGCTTGCCGGCGTCGTGACACTGGCGTTCGGCGTGTTCTGCCAGGTGAGCGGATTGTTGTTGCAGGACAACCCCAACGCCGAGTCGGACGCGCTGCGCACCGGCGGCCTCGCCGCGTTGTCCGTGGTCGCGCTGTACGGCCTGTGGCTCTACGAACGCCACCATCGCGCCGAGGACGACCCCCATGCGAGCAGTCAGCGCAGGGAACTGGACGAGGGCCGGCAGCGACTTGAGGAGGCCCGGCAACACCTTGACCAGCAGCGCCTTGACCACGACCGAGGCCGAGCCGGCGACGAACGCTTCGCCAAAGCGCTGGAACTGCTCGGCCACAACGCCGACCAGGTGCGGGTCGGCGCCATGCACGCACTCGCGAGTCTGGCAAGGAGCAGGCCGGATTACGGTCAGACCACAGTGGACATTCTGTGCGCGTACCTACGCCGCCCCTACGACCACACCAGCTACCTGGAACGCCGCACCGCGGACACCACCAACGAACCGCCGGCCGCACAACGCGACGACGCATGGCACGACGTGGACTCCGACCGCGAACGCCAGGTGCGCCTCACCGCCCAGCAACTGATCGTGGGCCTGCTGCCGTCCACGTCCCAACCGGACGCGCCGTACTACAACCTGGACCTCACCGGGGCCGCGCTGGAGTATTTCGACCTGTCGCACAAACGGGTCGGCACGTTCACGGCCCGCTCGGCGCACTTCTACGAGGCGGTGTCGTTCGAGGGCGCACGGTTCCACGGCCCGATCTGGCTGACCTGGGCACACGTGTGGGGCGAGGCATTTCGGGCCAACGACATGGTGTGCAACGGCATCTCGTGGTGGAGCAATTTCACCGCGACCGGCCCGGTCGTGTTCGACCGCACGGAGTTTCGCGGCGAGACGAAGTTCGCCTACGCCACGTTCGCGGACCGCGTGTCCTTCCAGGGCTGCCGCTTCGCCACGTCGGCCGACTTCCAGAACACGGAGTTCTTCGGCGAACTGAGCTTCGTGAACACGGCTGGCATCATCGGCCGGACGAACGGCATGCGCGTCTCACTGCTGCACGAGGTCCGGCTGCCGCTCGGCTGGATCGTCGACACGAGGGACGCACGGGAATCCGGCCTCGGCCTGGTCCGCGCCTGACGGGTCAGCCCAGGCTGGACACCTCGGTCACCGCCGGAATACCGGTCGGCGCCATGGGGTCGAATGCCGCGTCGACCAGGATGTCCTCGAACCGGGCGAGAAACGCGGACAGGTGCCCCGGCGGCAGGTACCGGGTGTCGGCGAAGGCGAGCAGTTCGATCGAATCGGGCGCGTCGAGGATGTGCACGTAGAACCGGGTGAACGGCGCATCCGAGTGCGGTCCCCAGTGCACGGTGGTCTTGCCTTGCGCGGCAAGCAGTTCCGCCCGACTCGGCGCCGGACCGGAGTATTCGCGCCTGGCCTCGGTACGGCGGTCGTTGAAGAAGCAGTCCAGGTCGATCTCGACGCCACGCTCCCGACCGATGTCGGCAACGGCTTCGGCCATACCGGCGGGGTCGTAGTAGGCGTTGAGGTAGGCACTCATCAGACCGCGCCAGGCCCGCTCCACCGTTTCGTCGACGGTGACGCCTGCGGCGTCGATGACACACAGCGCACTCTGCGAAATCGGACTGACCGTCGTGGCGAGCCCCGGCCGAAATCTATTGCTCACCATGACCCGCAACACGGACGGATTCACTCCGGTGACGTCGGCCAGCGCCACCGCGACCGCCGCCATCAGCACGGGTGAGGTGTCGGCTTTGCCGGTGCGCGTCGCGATCGACCGCATGGCCAGGTAGGCGGCGGGCGAGTTGCATGAGACCCGCCAGTGCCGCGGTTGCCGCTCGTCGTCGGTGTGCCCGAACCGATCGGCCGCGACCTTGTCGAGTAGTCGCCGCCAGTGCCGCACGGTGGTGGCGTGCTGGCGCTGCCCGGCCTTGCCCTGCTGCCAACGCACCTGCTCCAACGGATCGAGGGCGTCCGGGACGGCGTCCAGCGGGCTCTCGTTGTCGTCGAACCGAGCCAGATCAGCGGCGACGGCCTGGAAGCCCCCGCCGTCCATGGCGAGATGGCAGTGCACGGCGACCAGGTGGGTGGGCACCCCGAGATGCCGGACCACGGCCATGCGGATGGGCCACTCGTTGGCGTAGTCGAACAGCACCCCCACGTACTCCTGCCGCAAAGCCTCGGCGAACTCGGCCGGATCGGCATCATCCGGCGCGTCCACGACCCGCAACGGCGCCTCGCCATGATCGACAAGCACCTGCCGAACCGACCCGTCCGACCCGAATCGCAACCGAGTACGAAATGACGGATACCGACCCATGAAGTAACCCAACAATGACACCGCGTAGTCAATCCCCTGCCCCGCACCAAAGGCCGCCACGGAACCACCGGCAAGCGACGACTGCTGTGCCCGCATAGCGGCCCAGATTTCCGCCTGCCCCCAACTCAAATCCGCCTCACCGGCCCCAGGCCCCCGAAACGGAACAAGAATCACAGACGACACAACACGCCTCCAGCATGCGATGGCGGCTAGCCGAAAAGAGCGGGCAGCGTACCCTCCCATGCCACCCGCAGATCCGACAGGCCGATCGTGGCCACACCCTGAATCTCCACCGCATCCACGTCCGCGTCCACGACACCGACCCGGGTCCACGGCAGACGCCGAGCCGTGCACATCTCGGTGAAGCGAAGCTCCGCCGCGCGCGGTACCGCCACCAAAGCCCGACCGGACGATTCCGCGAACAGCCAAACAAACGGATCGGCGTCAACCGGGAGCACGATCCGGCACCCGGTCTCCCCGATCAACGCGGCTTCGACGACCGCCTGAGCCAGGCCGCCTTCGGACAGGTCGTGGGCTGACGACACCATGCCTTCCCGGCCGGCGACCGCCAACACCTCCGCCAGCAACCGCTCCACCGCCAAGTCCACCCGCGGCGGCTGACCACCCAAGTGGTTGTGGACGACATGGGCCCACTCGGAGCCACCGAACTCATCCCTGGTCGTCCCCAGCAACAGCAGCGACTCACCGGTCTCGGCACCGAACCCGATGGGTATCCGCCTGCGGACGTCATCGATTACACCGAGCACGCCGACCAACGGGGTCGGCAGGATGGCCACACTGCCGGTCTGGTTGTAGAAGCTGACGTTCCCGCCGATGACCGGAATCCCCAGCTCCCGACAGCCGTCCGCCAACCCGTGCAGCGCCTCACGGAACTGCCACATCACACCCGGATCCTCCGGCGAACCGAAATTCAGACAATCCGTGACCGCGGCGGGCGTAGCGCCGGTAACCGCCACATTCCGATACGCCTCGGCCAGCGCCAACTGCGCCCCCCGATACGGATCAAGGGCCACATAACGGGAGTTGCAGTCCGTCGACACCGCGACACCCCGACCGGTCCGCTCGTCGATCCTGATCATCCCGGAGTCGGCCGGCTGAGCCAGCACAGTGCCACCCCGGACATACCGGTCGTACTGCTGTGTAACCCACCTCCTCGACGCCAGGTTCGGCGAAGCCACCATGCGCAGCAGGGTGGCCCGCAACTCCGCCGCCGTGGCCGGCCGTGCGAGAGAATCCGGCGAATCGGCGACCAACGAGTCCTGGGTCGACGGCCGCGCGATCGGCCGCTGATACACCGGCCCCTCATGCGCCACGGTGCGCGGCAGAACGTCGACGACGGTCGCCCCACGCCAGTTGATCACGAGACGATCCCCGTCCGTGACCTCGCCGATCTCGGTCGCGATCACATCCCATTTGCGGCACACCGCTAGAAAGTCCGCCACATCCGCCGGCTGGACAACCGCACACATCCGTTCCTGCGACTCGCTGGACAAGATCTCGGCGGGCGTCATCCCCTTGGCCCGCAACGGAACCCGATCCAACTCGACAACCATGCCACCATCACCGGCGCTGGCCAGTTCACTCGTGGCGCACGACAGGCCCGCCCCGCCCAGGTCCTGGATACCCACCACCAGGCCGGCCGCGAACAGTTCGAGGCAACACTCGATGAGCACCTTCTCGGTGAACGGATCCCCCACCTGCACACTGGGCAGCTTCTTCCGCCCCCCACCATCCTCATCACCGGAGAACGTGTCCGACGCCAACACCGACACGCCACCGATTCCGTCCAGACCGGTCCGCGCACCGAACAGCATGATCTTGTTCCCGGTACCGGAAGCATGCGCCAGATGCAGGTCCTGCACCCGCATCGCACCCACACACAACGCGTTGACCAGCGGGTTACCGGCGTAGGTCCGGTCGAAAACCACTTCCCCGCCAATATTGGGCAGACCTAGGCAATTGCCGTATCCACCCACCCCGGCGACCACACCCGGCAACACCCGCCGCGTGTCCGGCGCGTCAGCAGGCCCGAACCGGATCGAGTCCTGCACGGCCAACGGCCGGGCCCCCATCGCCAGGATGTCCCGAACGATCCCACCGACCCCCGTCGCCGCACCCTGATGCGGCTCCACATAGGACGGATGGTTGTGGCTCTCCGCCTTGAAAGTGACCGCCCAGCCATCCCCGATGTCGATCACACCGGCGTTCTCACCGATGCCGGCCAGCATCTTCGAGCGCATCTCGTCCGTCGTCGTCTCACCGAAATACCTCAGATGCACCTTGGACGACTTGTACGAACAGTGTTCACTCCACATCACCGAGTACATCGCCAGTTCGGCATCCGTCGGCCGCCGGCCGAGAATGGCCCGGATCCGCTCGTACTCGTCATCCCTCAGCCCGAGTTCCCGGTACGGCTGCGGGTGGTCCGGCGTGGCGAGCGCGTGCTCGACCGTGTCGATCGTGTCCGTGGACGTCATGCCGCCACCAAGTGGTCCAGCACGGACAGGAACATGCCGAGGCCGTCGTCGCTCGGACCCGTGAGCGCGTCGGTCGCGTGCTCGGGATGCGGCATCAGGCCGACGATCCGACCGGAGGCATCCGCGATCCCGGCGATGTCGGCGCGGGAGCCGTTCGGGTTGTCCACATACCGGAACACAACCCGGCCCTCACCCTCCAGCTCATCCACAGTGGACTGATCGGCCACGTAACAGCCTTCCATGTGCTTGATCGGCACCAGAATCTCCGCACCCGGCTCGAACCGGGACGTCCACGCGGTCGACGCGTTGTCCACCCTCAGCCACTCGTCCCGGCACACGAAATGCAGACTCTCGTTACGGGTCAACGCACCGGGCAGCAGCCCGGCCTCGCACAACACCTGGAACCCGTTGCAGATACCCAACACGGGCATGCCCCGCCGAGCCGCCGCGACAACCTCACCCATCACCGGCGCGAACCGCGCGATAGCGCCGGCCCGCAGATAGTCACCGTAAGAAAACCCGCCGGGCAGGATCACCGCATCCACCCCACGCAGATCCGCGTCACCGTGCCACAGGCCGACCGCCTCGGCCCCGACGAGACCGATCGCGCGCGCGGTGTCCGAGTCGTCGAGACTGCCGGGAAAGGTGATCACCCCAACCCGCGCACTCATACCTCGACCCGCCGCACGGTCCACTGCTCGATCACCGGATTCGCCAGCAGGCCATCCGCGATCCGAGCGAGGGTGGCGTC
>DATBCR010000705.1:0-7996 GCA_036270375.1 Pseudonocardiaceae bacterium
CGGCAATGGCGCTGGTGACGTTGATGCCCTTGCCGCCCGCGTCCATGTGCGCGCCGGTGGCCCGGATCACGGCTCCCCTGGCCAGCGCGTCGACCTCGACCGTGCGGTCGATGCTGGGGTTGAGCGTGATGGTCACGATCACCAGGCCACCACCTTCCGTACGCCGACGCCGCCCTGTGACGCGGGCCACAGCCCATGCCGTTGAGGCGTTAGGTTACGTGGGTTCATGCCCGTTCACAAGTGTTTCATGTTGTTTTATCTTTGACTCGGTGGCTTTGCTGTCGTTGTCGATGACCACGTAGGGTGAGGGTCCGGGTCGGGTAGGCGGTGATCGTGTACGCGGAGGAACGTCAGCGCGTGTTCCTGGACCGGGCGCGCGCGCAGGGACGGGTGGACGTCACACAACTGGCGGCGGAGTTCTCGGTCACGACGGAGACGGTCCGCAGGGACCTGACCGTGCTGGAGCGGCACGGCCTGCTGCGCAGGGTGCACGGCGGCGCGATTCCAGTGGAGCGCCTGGGTTTCGAGCCCGCACTGGCCGCCCGCGAAGGCGTCATGACGGCCGAGAAGGAACGCATCGCGAAGGCCGCGCTGGCCGAGGTCCCGGCCGATGGCGCCATCCTGCTCGACGCCGGCAGCACCACGGCGCGGCTGGCCGAACAGCTGCCGACGGACCGCGAACTGACCGTGGTGACCCACTCCCTCACCATCGCGATGGCCCTGAGCGCCCGGCCGAACCTGACGTTGATGCTGGTCGGCGGGCGGTTGCGCAGCCGGACACTGGCCGCCGTGGACTCGTGGGCGCTGCAGTCACTGCGCGACACGTTCGTCGAAGTGGCGTTCATCGCGACGAACGGCATCTCGGTGGAACGCGGGCTGACCACACCGGACACGGCCGAGGCGATGGTGAAGCGGGCCGCGATCGCCAGCGCGCGCCGCACGGTGTTGCTTGCCGACCACACCAAGGTCGGCAACGACCACTTCGCCCGCTTCGGCGAAGTGTCCGATGTGGACACGTTCATCACCGACGCGGGCATTGATCCTCGGGTGGCGGAGGATCTCGCCGCCGGGGGTCCGCGAATGGTGATCACGTAGCAAGTCGAGTCGCATCGAGATATCGCTTGGCGACGGTTCGTAGGTATGTCACCAGTTCTGGTGGTTCATGAGCCTCGAAATCGACGTCAAGCATGCCAAGGTAGACGGCCAGCATCTGCGGTGTGTCGGAGCCGACGTCGATCACGCAGGTGTTGTCGTCAACGGCGGTCACCTTGATGGCGGGCGACAGTCGCGCGGCGATGCGGTCCGCGGGGGCGTGCACGGTGACTTTGGCCCGGTAGCGCCACATCGCGGAGTCGAGCCCGGCGGTGACGTAGCTGGCGAGATCCCCGTCGCCGGGCAGTTCACGTGGCGTGAAGCGCGGGCCGGTCGGAATGCGCGGTTCGATGCGGTCCGCACGAAACGTCCGCCAGTCGACCCGATCGACGTCCCAGGCGACGAGGTACCAGCGCCCCCGGGTGTGTACGAGCCGGTGCGGCTCAACGATTCGACGACTCGCACCGCCGTCGTGCCCGCGATAGTCGAACCGCAGCCGCTGATGATCACGGGCTGCCGCCACCACGGCGGTGAGCACGGTGGCGTCCACGGTCGGCCCCGCGCCGGGAACCGGAACGGTGTAGCGGTGCAGATCGTTGACGCGGTGCCGAAGGCGGGTCGGCAGCACCTGTTCCAGTTTGGCCAACGCCCGCAGCGACGTCTCCTCGATGCCGGTGATCGTGCCGCCGGCAGCGGTACGCAGGCCGACCGCCACCGCGACGGCCTCGTCGTCGTCCAACAGCAACGGCGGCAGCGCGGCGCCGACACCCAGCCGGTAGCCGCCGGTCACACCCGGCGTGGCGTCGACAGGGTAGCCGAGCTCCCGCAGCCGGCCGATGTCGTTGCGAATGGTGCGGGTGGCCACGCCAAGCCGCTCGGCGAGTTGGGCACCGGTCCAGTCGCGATGGGTCTGCAGCAGCGACAGCAGGCGCAGCAGTCGAGCCGACGTCTCCAACATTTTCCCATCCTGACAGGAATTGAGGAACGAAGTCTTCCGCATTCGCTGGCAGCGTTGCCGGCATGGACAACACAGAGATCCGCCCGTTCCGCATCGACGTCGCGCAGGCCGATGTGGACGACCTACACACCCGACTGGCGAACACCCGCTGGCCGGACGAACTGCCCGGCGTCGGCTGGAGCCGAGGCGTGCCATTGGACTACCTGCGTGGCCTCGCCGAGTACTGGGCCCGGGACTACGACTGGCGTGCGCATGAGGCGGCCCTGAACGAGTTCCCGCAGTTCACGACCACGATCGACGGCCAGCGCATCCATTTCCTGCACGTCCGCTCGCCGGAGCCGAACGCACTGCCGCTGGTACTGAGCCACGGCTGGCCAGGCTCGTTCGTAGAGTTCACGAAGATCATCGCCCCACTGACCGACCCACGCACCCACGGCGGCGACCCTGCCGACGCGTATGACGTAGTGGTGCCGTCACTGCCCGGCTTCGGTTTCTCGACCCCGGTCGCCGAGCCCGGCTGGCAGGCAGCCCGCACCGCCCGCGCGTTCGCGGAGTTGATGCACCGCCTCGGCTACGAGCGATACGGAGCCCACGGCGGTGACGTCGGCTCAGCGGTGACCGGCATGCTGGCCGGCGTGGATCCGGACCGGGTGGTCGGGACGCACGTAACCGGAGACCTGAAGGGCGCGGTGGCCGCAAGCCTCGGCGGATACGTGCCGCTGGACCGCACCCGCCTCACCGACCAGGAACGGAACCGCCTCGACCAACTGAGCACGGAGGGCACGGACGGCGCCGGTTACCTCCGAATCCAGACCACCCGGCCGCAAACGCTGGGCTACGCACTGACGGACTCCCCCGTCGGGCAGTTGGCGTGGATAGCGGAGAAGTTCCAGGAATGGACCGACGACCGGGCAGCGCTGCCAGAGGACGCGGTGGACATCGACCAACTACTGACCAGCATCAGCGTCTACTGGTTCACCCGCAGCGGCATATCAGCGGCCCGTTTCCTGTACGAGACAACACATTCCCCCGAGTGGATTCCCGCGGCGAACGTCCCCAACGGCTGGGCGATCTTCGGCACCGACCCGTTGACCCGCCGCCTACTCGATCCCGACCACGCAATCAAGCATTGGTCGGAATTCGCCAAGGGCCGCCACTTCCCAGCCATGGAAGCCCCCACCTTACTGGTCACCGACCTACGCGACTTCTTCCGCACAATCCGCTAATTTGGTCAGCCGGCTTTCGCGGCCGCGACCTTCAGTAGTAGGTCGAGTTCGTCGACCAGGTAGCCCGCCATTACGTCGATGTCGGGCACCAGCTCACGGCATCCGATCAGGCCGAAGTGGAGCCGGCCGAGGTAGCCGAGGACCGTGATGTTGAGGCCCTGACCGTCCGTGAGCACCGACACCGGATACTGGGCCAGCAGCCGTGCCCCGGCCAGATACACCGGCACGTTCGGGCCGGGCACGTTCGACACGCACAGGTTGAACGGCGGCAACCGGTGCAACAAGCCGGTCGCGAACACCACCCGCGCCGCCCGCGCGACCAACGCGGGCGGCGCGAAATCCGAGATGTTGTCGACGAGACCCGGCGGTATCGCGGCCTGCTGCGACTTCGCGATCTTCGTCGCCTCGTGCACGACGGCCAGTCTCTGCGCCGGATCGTCGAGGTGCGTCGGCAGCACCGCCAGCATCGCGGACACCTTGTTGCCCAGCGTGGCCTTCCCGGCCGCGTCCCGCACCGACACCGGGATCATGGCGTTCAGCGGGCCGGCCGGCAACGCGTCGTGATCCGTCAGCCACTGCCGTAGCGCCCCGGCGCACATCGCCATCACCACGTCGTTGACCGACACTCCGAAGATGTTCTTGACCAGCTTCACCTCGTCCAGCCCGACACTGCGAAACGCGATCCGGCGATGCGGTGTGATCGGCTTGTTGAACGGCGTCGCCGGCGCGATCCCCGGCGACGTCGGGATCACGCCACCATCACCCCGGTTCAACCCGAGCATCCCGCCGACGATCGGACTGAGCACCGGCGCCAACGTCGGCACCAGCCGGATGAACTCGCCAGCCAGCCGCACCGTCTGCACCGGTCGCCACGCCAGCCGGGCCGCCGCCCGCGCGGCCAGTGCGCCGCGGTTCGGCAGCGCCGCCGGCACGAACTCGCCGGCCGGCGCCAGCGAACGGCCGTCCGGGGACAAATCGAGCAACACCGTCAGCAACTCGGCGCCCGACACGCCGTCGATCGCCGCGTGGTGCACCTTGGTATAGACCGCGACCCGGTCGTCGGTCAGACCCGTGATCAGGTACATCTCCCACAGCGGCCGCCGCCGGTCCAGCGGCCGCGCGTGCAGCCGGGCGACCTGTTCGGCGAGTTGCGCCTCCGAACCCGGGCTCGGCAGCGCCAACTCGCGAATGTGGTACTCCAGGTCGAAATCGGCGTCGTCGACCCAGTACGGCTGGTCGAGCCCGAACGGCACCTCCAACAGCCGCCGACGCATCACCGGCACCAACGGCAACCGTTGAGCCAGCACGTCGAGCAGGGTCGCCAAGTCCAACGGCCGTGGCGCCGCGGCCGGGTCGAGCACACAGACACTGCCGACGTGGCCGGTCGAGTTCGCCGTCTCCAGAGCGAGAAACGCGGCGTCGAGTCCGGTGAGCTGCTGCATGGCGCCTCATCCTCGGGCGGTTGTCGGTGTGCGGGCGAGCCAGCCCTGGACGGCACTGATGACCAGGTCCGGCGTTTCCAGTTGCGGCGTATGGCCGACGCCGGGCAGGAACACCGTGTCCCACGCCGGATTCGCGGCCGCGGCCTGTCGTGCGGCCTCGATCGGCACGAGCCGGTCGGCCTCGCCGTTGATCAGCAGGACCGGGACGTCGATGGCGCGCATCATGGCCCGGTAGCGGTCGGGCAGCACCAGCGTCCGCATCAGCGAACGGGTGGCGCGCAGGAACGACTCCTCCTTGCCGGGCACGGTGCGACGCGCACGGGCCAGCGCGGTCGCGGCGGCAAGCATCCCGGGGTCGGCCCGGGTCGGGTCGGCGAAGCACAGCTCGATCACCCGGCGCACCATGGCTTCCGGCGACAGCCGCGACTGCGTCATCCGCATGTAGAACTCGCCGATCCCCGGCACCAGGTACGCCAGGAAAGTGCCGGCCACCAACGGATCCGGCCGACGGAGGACAGCGGGCAACGCCGGATCGACGAGGACGAGACCGACAACCGACGCCGGACGACGGTCGGTCTGCAGGATCGAGATCGCGCCGCCCATCGAATTGCCGATCACTATCGCGGGTTCGCCGACCACCTCCCGGAGAAAGGCGTCCAGCAGGCGGGCATTGGCCTGGATCGTGGTGCTGCGTGGGGCACCCGGTGTCATGCCGAAACCGCGCAGGTCGAGGGCGAACGCCCGGCGGCCCCGCGCGAGTGCCGGGCCGACGAGCACCCAGTTCACGTGTGAGCCGCCAAGTCCGTGCACGAACACGATCGGCGTGGCGGCCGCACTCACGTCGCCAGCGAACTCGATCCAGTGCACCGATCCCGCCAGGTCGGTGATCCAACCGTCGGCGCCCCACGGCTTGGCGAACGTCCACGGCGCCGGCCGGGTCGTCATCGGGTGGCCGGGTACCAGGCCCGGGCGGCGGTGGGTGGCTGGAACGGTTGCCAGCGGCCAGGTTGCTGGGCGAGGCGGTCGGCGACCGTCCACAGTGTAGCCGCGTCAACGCCGAAACCCAGGTGGCCGCACCGGACCTCGACGTTCTCGTGGGTCGGGTCCTTGGGGTCGACGCACGCCCGCCAGTCGACGATGCCGTCGGTCCGGGAGTAGATCGCCGTTGACGGCACCGGAATCGGCTGGCGCAGCCGCTCGCGGGACGGCAGCCGGGCCGCGTCGGCGTGCCGGCGGGCGCGACGCCGGAACGCCCCGTCCCCCCGGCTCTGCCGTTCGTCGACCAGCGCGAACGGGCTGCCGAGCGTGATGACCTGCCGGACGAGGTCCGCGTTGTCGCGGGCCAGTTCCCTGGCGTAGATGCCGCCGAGGCTCCAGCCGATCACCGACACGGGTCCACCGGTCTCGGCGGCGAGTGACCGCAGGACGCGCGGCATGCCGTCGAGCACCGATTCGGTCGGGCCGACGTTGCGGCCGAGACCCCAGCCGCGCACGGCGTAGCCGAGACCGGTGAGGAACGCGCGAAGCGTACGGGTGCTCGAATCGGCGGCAAGCAGGCCGGGCAGTACGAGCACGCCGTGGCCGTCACCCTTCGGTGCGCGGCGCAGCCACGGCAGCGCGAACGGAAGCACACCGAACGACAACACACCACGCGCAGGCTCCGTGACGAACCACCCCAACGGCGGGCGGCGCACGTCCTGCCGTGGCATGTCTTTCGGTGGCATGTCCCCCCATCCACGATGTGTATCGACCATCGTAAGGAAATACCTGGTCAACAGG
Organism: Pseudonocardiaceae bacterium; assembly: GCA_036270375.1. Lineage (GTDB taxonomy): Bacteria > Actinomycetota > Actinomycetes > Mycobacteriales > Pseudonocardiaceae > DATEPR01. Next base: position 6,498 of record DATBCR010000705.1, read on the forward strand.
CAACTACACCCACACAATGGGGGTGAACCGCAAGTAACCGGACGACCCCGGAAAGGAACTCCGACGATGAGCACCAGCATCGATGCCGTCGGCGCCGACCAGCGGAACGTGTTCGAGCGGCAGTGGCGCGACTGGAAGGCCAAGCGGGAGCACGACCTGGCCGCCCCGCACGGCTGGCTGGCCCTCGTCACGCTGGACTGGCTCGGCGAAACGCCGGCCCGGTACGCCGGGCTCCCCGGACTGTGGTGGCAGGACACGGAAGCCGCGTACGTCGACCCACGGGGCGCCGAGATGTCGCACGGCGGCGAACCGATCACGGGCGTCCAGCGGTTCGAACTGGTCAACAGCGGTTCCGGGACCCGCGTGGTTGTCGGTGACCTGGAGATCGAGGTGGCTCGGCGGTCCGGTTACCTGATCCGGGTGCACGACCCGAAAGCGCCTGTGCTGCAACAGTTCCGGGGCGTGCCCAGCTACGACCCGGATCCCGCGTGGGCGATCACGGGGACGTTCGAACCGTTCGAGCAGCCGCAGCCCACGACGGTCGGCGCGGTCGTGGCCGGGCTCAGCCACGTGTACATGGCACCGGGCGTCGTGCACTTCGAACACGACGGCAACCACCACACGCTGACCGCGTTCAACGGCAAGGAAACCGGCTTCACCATCCTGTTCACGGACACCACCAGCGGAGTCACCACCTACCCGGCGAACCGGTCACTGACGGTCGCCCGGCCGGCCGAGAACGGCGCGGTCACGCTGGACTTCAACCGCGCGATGAACCTGCCGTGCGCCTTCACCGACTTCGCCACGTGCCCACTGCCACCGGCCGGCAACCACCTCCCGTTCGCGGTCGAAGCGGGCGAACTGTTGCCCTACGAACGCCGCGAGTCGGACGTCGTCGGATAGCTCGCGGCTCACATCGCTTGGCCGGCCCTGCCTGGGTCGTTCGGGTGGGACTCCAGTGCGGTGACGTCGAATGTCATCCAGGACCGTAGTGGGAGGGTGTTCAGCACGGTTTCGCGTAGGTCTTGTTCGTTGGCGGCGCGCCACAGGCCGACGCTGCGTGACTGGCCTACCGGGCGCCACAGGCGGGCCAGGTTGCCGGTCGCGCCCAATTCCTTGGCGCGTACGGCTTCCGCGGCTCGGCGGCGGTCCACCTCGGCCGGGTCGGTGCCGTCGGGGACTGTGGTGGTGATGGTTACCAGGAATTCCTGCATGATGGTTCCCCTCGTTGTCAGCGGCTACCCACGAATGTCAGGGCTTCCTTGGCGAGGGGCAGCCACGGCAGGCTCGAGTCCGGGTCGAGGCTGAGCCATTCCTTCATCGGCGTGCCCTTGTTGGCGTCGAAGTGGTCGCCCTGGCCGGCGGCGACCAGTTCGGTCACCCGGGTCTTCGGCAGCTTCACCACCAGGTGGCCGCGTACCAGCATCGCGAAGATCTTGTTGCGGACCCGGAGGGCGTGCGAGCCGAAACCGCTGGTCGAGCCGGGCGGTGTGACGTCC
>DATBCR010000706.1:0-8913 GCA_036270375.1 Pseudonocardiaceae bacterium
TCGTCGTGCGCCTTCCCGGCGTCGGCAAGCGGGTACCGGCCGCCGATCCGGACCACCAGCTTCTTCGACGCGATCAGGTCGAACACCTCGCCGGACCGCCACAGCAGCTCGGTCCGCTCGGCCACGTGGTGCGCCAGCGTCGGCCGGGTGACGAACAGCGAGCCCCCGGCATTGAGTCGCTGTAGGTCGAACGGCGGCACCGGACCGCTGGACGCGCCGAACAGTACGAGCATGCCGCGCCGCCGGAGACTGGCCAGGCTGGCATCGAACGTGTCCCGGCCGACACCGTCGTAGACGACGTGCACGCCGGCGCCGTCGGTGAGCCGCTGTACTTCGACGGTGACGTCGGCATCGGTGTAGCGGATGATCTCGTCGGCGCCGGCCGCGCGGGCCAGTTCCGCCTTGGCGTCGGTGGACACCGTGCCGATCACCCGCGCGCCGACGTTCTTCGCCCACTGCGTGAGCAGCAGGCCGACCCCGCCGGCCGCTGCGTGCACGAGCACGGTGTGCCCGGCCGCGACCGGAAACGTGGATGTGAGCAGGTACTGCGTTGTCATGCCCTGCAACATGGCGGCGGCCGCGGTCTGGTCGTCGACGCCGTCCGGCACCGGGACCGCACTGCCCGCCGGCACGACGACCTGCGCCGCGTAGCTGCCGAGCACCGTCGCCCACGCCACCCGGTCACCGACGGCGAACTCGGTCACGTCCGCGCCGACCGCGCGGACCGTGCCGGCACCCTCCATGCCGGGCACGAACGGCAGCGTCATCGAGTAGGCACCGGACCGGTGGTAGGTGTCGATGTAGTTCACGCCGATCGCGGCCGCGTCGACGAGCAGGTCGGCCGGGCCGGGCACCGGCGGATCGATCTCGGCGGCCAGCAGTACGTCCGGACCGCCGTGTTCGGAGACCTGTATCGCGCGCACCGACTACCTCCCGCCGTAGCTGTCCGGACCATCAAACCATCCGGTCAGCCGAATCGGCCGGCATGCGAGAGACGGCCAGACAGCGGACGACACCGCGGTGGGGGGCCGGGGGAGCACCCCCGGTCGGGGTCTGGGGCAACGCCCCAGAAGACACTGAATGAGCCGACCAGGCGAAGGACGTAGTCCGAGCAAGGTCGGCCCAGCGGCGAAAGCCCTCTTGGCGGACGACGTGGCACGTCCGCCAAGAGGGCCTTTCTCCCCGGTCCCCACCGGTAATTCCACTCTGGACGGTCATCAACCCGTGCGCCACTCGAAGGATCGGTTATCGCCCAATCGTGGCGGCAACCGTCCAGATGCCGGGACCATCGCATTAATCACACTTTCGCGGCCGAGCCGAACACGTCCAGAGTCGGCAGGTGCCCGGTCAATGCGGCGGCCGCCAGCAGCACCGCGCCCGCGGTCCACGTGGTCCGCTCATCCGGCCAGAGAACCCGGTTCGCGTACTGATAACCGGTCCAGTACCGGCCGTCCTGGTCGCGCAGCCGGTCGAGGCAGTCGAACAACGCGACAGCGTCGGTTCGCCGGCCGAGACATGCCAGCGTCAACGCCAGTTCGGCCGTCTCGGCGCCGGTGACCCACGGTTCGTCGGCAACGCACCGTACGCCGAGGCCGCGCACGACGAACTGCTGCCAGCGCTCGTTCAGGTGCTCGCCGGCGGCGATCCCGGTGAGCACCGGGTAGTACCAGTCCATCGCGTGCGGCTTGGGTTCGAACAGGTCCGGCCGGGTGCGGATGGCGTCGCGGAGCCGGCCGCGCGCCGATGTCCAGTCCGGCCTAGGCGCGCCGATGTCGGCCGCCAGTTGCCCGGCGGCCCGCAGTGACAGGTGGATGCTGGCACAGCCGGCGAGCAGCGCCGTCCGGCCGTCGGACCGCCAGCGGCACTGCCCATCCGGTTCCTGTCTCGTCAGCGCGAATTCGATGGCGCGGCGGACCATCGGCCACATCGTCGCGGTGAACCCTCGATCGCCGGTGCACAGTGCGTGATGCCGGATGCCGACCGCGACGTAGGCCGTGAAGTTGGTGTCCGATTCGGCGTCGGTCACGGTGTCGCCGTGGTATTCCGCGCAGAACGAACCGTCGTCGTTCTGGCGGTCGGCCAGCCACCGGTAGGCCGACTCGGCCTCGTGGTGCGCGCCAGCGGTGTCCAGGCCCATGGCGGCCTCGACCAGGTTCCACGGGTCGATCGGGCCGTCCGGCCACCAGGGAATGGCGCCGTCTCGCTGTTGTGCCGCAACGATCGTGCCGACGGTCGCGGCGATCTCAGCCGCGCTCAGCATGCTGGTTTGCGCGCGTAGCACACCAGGCTCTTGCCGAGTACCGGGTTCAGCAGCCGCTCGGCCAGCCGGGTGGACACCGGCCGCGCGGTGAGATCCCAGCACAAGAACCGGTGGTACGCCTGGGAAGCGCGATGCTCGTCACCGAGTACGCAGATCAGCCACCACCACGGCACGTGCAGCGCATGCGCGTGATGCCACCGGCCGGGCACCAGGCCGGCTTCGGTGATCCGGGTGCGCAGCCCGTGGCGCCGGTAGATCCGTACGTGCCCGCCCTGCACCTCGTGATACGCCGAGGACAGTGCCCAGCAGATCCGCTCGGGCCACCAACGCGGCACGGTCACCGCCAGCAGGCCGCCGGGCGCCAGCACCCTGCTGATCTCGGCCAGCACGGCGCGGTCGGCCGGTACGTGTTCCAGCATCTCGGCGGCGATCACCCGATCGAACGCGCCGTCCGGGAACGGCATCGACGTGCCGTCGCCGTGCACGGCAAGCGCGCTCGCGTCGGCGGGCGCCTCACCGGCCGACGCCATCGCGGCGAACATGTCGCGGACGTCCTTGAGCACACCGCCGTCGGTGTCCAGTGCCACCACGTCAGCACCTCGCCGGTAGGCGGCGAACGCGTGCCGGCCGGTGCCCGCGCCCACGTCCAGCAGTCGGTTGCCGGCGCGGACAGGAAACCGGTCGAAGTCAACGGTCAGCATGCCGACACCGATCGCCGGTAGCCGGCGACGGTCGCCTCGGCACAGCGGCGCCAGGTGAAACCGCGGGCCCGTGCGATGCCTTCGGCGGCGAGGCCGGCCCGCAGTTCCGGCTCCGTCAGCAATCGGCCAAGCGCGTCGGCCAGTCGGTCCGGATCGTCCGGCGGCACGAGCAGCCCGGCCGGCCCGACCACCTCCGGCAGCGCACCGGCATCGGTGGCCACCAGCGGCGTGCCACAGGCCATCGCCTCGGCCGCGGGCAGCGAGAAACCCTCGTAGCGGGACGGCACGCAGGCGATTTCCGCGCTGCGCAAAAGATCCACGAGGTCCACATCGGACAGTCCGGTGCGGAACGTCACCCGGTCCGCCAATTCGTGGTCGGCCAGCGCGGTCGCTGTCGCGCCGCCCGCCCTCGGTGTGCCGACCACGACCAGTTCGAACCGCCGGCCGGCGTCCAGCAGTCGTCGACCGGCCGCGATCAGCGTGTCGAGACCCTTGAGCGGCACGTCCGCGCTTGCCGTGCTGACGATCCGGCCGGGCACCCGCGTGGCCGCCGGATCCGGCCGGAACACCGTGTGGTCCACCCCGACCGGCACCACGTCGACCCGATCGCCCGGCACCCGCAGGTGGTGGGCGATCGCGTGTTTCGCGGCCAGCGACGGTGTGATGATCCGGTTCAGCCGGCCGGCCACCCGCCGCTGCATCGCGGTGAACCGGTACCAGCGCAGCGTGGCCGGCCGGCGCTCGGCAACGGCGTGTGCCACATCGAGATCACGGTCGATGGCCACCGGGTGGTGCACCGTGGCCAGCACGGGCAGGCCAAGCGCGGGCACGCCGAGCAACCCGTAGCCGAGGCACTGGTTGTCGTGCACGATGTCGAAGTCCCGGCGCCGCCGGGCCAGCACCGCGAGCGCCCGCAGCGAGAACGCAAGCGGCTCCGGGAAGCCGCCACGTCGCATACCGGCGAATTCCACCCAGTCCGGGATGCCCCGCAGTTCCCGCAATGCGGGCGTGCGGAACGGATTCGGTTCTGCGAACAGGTCCAGCCCGCGCAGCCCGGTCAACGGGATGCCTTCGGCCAGCATGGGATAGGGAGGTCCAGAGATCACCTCGACATGGTGCCCGAGTGCGCGCAGTTCCCGGCTGAGCTGCCGGACGTAGACACCCTGACCGCCGGCACGGGGATTGCCCCGATAACTGAGCAGCGCGATCCGCAGTAGCCCATCACCGCTCACAGCCACCGTCCGGCGTCAGGACCAGAAGGCCAGCTGATCGATGATCCGGCGGGTCTGCGGATGGTGCTCGCCGAGGACACTGGTCGAGATCGGTAGCAGGGCACGGAATTCGGCGCGTGCCTCGGCCGCCGAACCGTCCACATCGGACTTAGCCAGGTACATGGCGGCGTGGTAGCGCCGGGTGATGCCGTCGAGGTCATCGGTCATCGCCCGCCCGGCTTCGACCAGCCGCCGGATGAGCGCCAAAGTGTCCGGGGGGGGGTGACCGGATTCCGCGCCCCAGAACAACAGGTTGTCCACCACGCCGTTGGTCACCTTGTGGCTCGGCCCCAGCGCTCGGTCGCAGACCGGCAGCAGTGTGGTCAGTCGCTCTACGGCCAGCAGGTGCTCGTTGTTCTTGGCCCTGGCGATCGCGGCCTGCAACCGTGTGTCGAGAGTGTCCGCGTGCTCGGCGCCGACCAGCTCGGTGAGCGTGGCCGCGATCGCTTCGAACTCCTCGGCGGCCCAACCCGCGTCGCCGGTCTCGGTGGACCAGTAGGCGAGGTTGTGCCGGACGCTGAGCGTGTCGGGGTCGGTCGGCCCCAGTTCACGCTCGAACACCGGGCGCAGCTCGGTGAACCTGGTCAGCGCGGTTGTCGGGTCGCCGGCTTTGGCCGTCCACGTGGCCTGTCGGGCGGCGCTGACCAGGGTGAACCGGTGAGTCGGACCGAGTGATTCGGTCGCCCGAGCATGCCAGCGTGCCCAGCGATTCCGGTTCTCCACCGGCACCGGCGACGCACGCGCGTCCAGACTGCGGATCGTCTCGTCATAGCGTTTGGCGAACCACAGGTGCTCGGCCTCGGCCCGCTCCGCGTACGCGTGTTCGGGCTTGGTGCGATCGTGCTCGGCCATCGGCGCCACCTCCGCGATCGCATCGGCGAGCGCACCGTTGGCCACCGGCAGGCCCCGTGGTCGCCAGCGGGTCGGCCCGATCCGCTCCTGGTCGGTACCCGCGTCATCCCGTATCACCCGATCCAGTCGGGTCAATACGTCCCGGACGTGACTCTCATGGGCCGGGCCGCCGAAGCGAGCGGATGCCGCCGTGAGCAGCCGAATCGGCAGCTTCATCCCCAACGAGATCTCATCGAGCACCCCGAGCAACCCCGGCGGGCCGACAATCCCGTGGATTGTGCTCTGCCAAGGGGATGGGAAGCGACGGATTTGTCTCACCCAGGGCGGGGTGTCGCCAGGGCGTGCGCGCACCACCACCGCCGTATCAGGCGGCAGGTCCACCGGGGTCCGCGTCGCCAACACCACCTGTACACAGTCCGGGAAGCCGGCCACGGCACGGTAGATCGCCGAAAGGATCGCCGGTGCCGCTCCGTCCAGGTTGATTCCGATCCGGACCGTCCGCCACCGAGAGTCCGACAGCGCGATCGTCCGCAGCGGTAGCGTCACGTGATAGTCGAATTCGTCCAGATCCGCTGATGCCTGTTTGCCCAACTGACCCTGCAGATCGTCCGCTGCCTCTGCGAACCCCGGGACCGTCGCCGACAGTTGGTCGGCCAGTTGCGAGGCCACTTCGCCGGCCGTCGCGTTGAAGGCCGCCAGCACTACGCCATGCATGAACCGCGCCGGCACGTGCTCGTCGGCCACGGTGGGGTGAGCGAGCGCGGCGAGCGCAGCGGCTCCGTCGATCATCGCCACGGTCCGCGCGCCGCCCAACACCGCCGCAACCACCTTGCCGAGTTGGGCGTTCGGCCGCCAATAGCGCGCCAGGCGTTCGATGTCGTTCGCCACGGCCGTCCCGGCGAACGGCCAGGTGTGCCAAGGGCCTGCCGCGTTATGTCCCAGCCACAGTCCCTGGTCCCCGGCCGTCACCGAGCGCTGGCCGTCGAATGCCAGGTACTGCGCCGTCTGCCGCTGGCAGGTTCGGGTGAGTATCGGCTTCAGATCGGCGCACCGGACGTACCGGCCGAGCTGCGTCGAGCCGGCCCGCAGGGTGGCGGCCAGCGTGCGGGTGAAACACCCATCGGCCGCCGTGCGGTCGTCGGACGCGGTGAGCACTTCGAACCGTCGGCCCGCCTGCCCCACGATGTCGACCCAGCGCCGGGCGGCCTGCGTCGCGGCGATGCCGGCATGGCAGGTGTCCAGCAGCAGGACAAGGCCGTCCACCAGTGAATGCCGGGTCAGCAGTTCCTTGATCCGCTGGGCAAGCAGGAACGACTCGCGGCTGGTTGGCGGATGTCCGGTGTCGTTGGCCAGCAGGTAGAAGTCGTCGCCGACGTAGTCGCCGTGCCCGACCAGCGCGAGGAACAGCGTGGCCTCCGCCGCCGACGCCTGTGCGAACGCCTCGCTGACCGCGTCGTCCAGTGCCACCGCCGTCGGATCGATCAGCAGCGCGCCATCCGGCAACGCCGGTTCGCAGCCACCGGCCACCGGGTCCAGCAGGGCGTCGGCCATCTCCCGGGCGGCCGCCGGCAGGAAGGACAGCAGGTTGTACGACTGGCACTGCGAGCCGATCACCAGTGCCCTTCGCCCACCCATGCGGACAAGACTGCTCATGCTGGGCACAATCGGCAAGCGAGACACTACGGTTCGTCGTGTGGCGGGCATCGTTCTGGTACACGGCATCGGTCAGGAGCGCCAATCCGCCGATTCGCTGGAGGCGACCTGGCTGCCCAGCCTGGCCGGCGGGGTCCGGTCGGCCGGCTTCGGTCCGCTCGCCGACAGTCTGTGGCGCGACGCCCGGCCGGGTGCACCGGTGGCGCGGATGGCCTTCTATGGCGACCTGTTCCGCATGAAGGACCAACAGGGTGACGACGACACCGACCTGACCGACGAGCAGTGGGCGTTGGCCGAACCGCTGGCAAGGGAATGGCTGGACCGAATCGCGGCGCGCGGCTCCCGGCCGGCCGACCGCCAACTGGCCGAGCGGGAACAGGATCTGCTCGACACGCCGGGCGAGGTGCAGGGTGCGCGGGCCGCGATGCGGCCGGTCCTGCGGTCGCTGGCGCGGATGCGCCCGTTCGCCAGATTCGGTGTCGGCTTCGCGGAGCGGTTCCTCGTGCGGGCTCTGCGCCAGGTCAGCCTCTACCTGACGGACGACTCGGTGCGTGAGCGGGCACTGGCCAGGGTGACCGACTTGATCGACGAGGACACCGTGGTGCTGCTCGGCCACTCGCTCGGCTCGGTGGTGGCCTACGAGGCGGCTCACCGGCTGGCGCACCCGCTGCCGCTGCTGGTCACGATCGGCTCGCCGCTCGGTATTCGCACCGTCGTCTACGACCGGCTACGGCCCATTCCCCCCACCGTGCCGCCCACGGTGCGTCGATGGGTGAACCTGGTCGACCCGGACGACCTCGTCGCCGCCGAACCGGACCTGGCCAGCGGCTTCCCCGGCCCGGCCGGTGTGCTGGACAGTGGTTACACCGTCGACAACGGCGCCAGCCCGCACGAGGCCACGTCCTACCTCACCGCGATTCAGACAGGCCGGCCCGTCGGCGAGGCTCTGACAACGCCGTGAGCGGCGGCCGAGAGTCGACCGCCGCCTAGCGACTCCCTTACGCCGCACCGGAATCCGACGTCTGCGGGCCGGCCGACTGCACGTCGTCGATCTTGTAGCGCGCGGCCGCCTCGACCACCTTCGCCCGGTCGATCTCGCCTCGCCTGGCCAGCGCCGCCAGCACGCCGACCGCGATCGACGGCGCGTCCACCAGGAAGTAGCGGCGGGCCGCCGGCCGGGTGTCGGAGAAGCCGAACCCGTCCGTGCCGAGCGACACCATGTCACCGGTCACCCACGGCCGGATCAGGTCCGGCACCGCGCGCATCCAGTCCGACACCGCCACGATCGGCGAGTCGTCCGCCGCCAGCACGCTCGTCACGTACGGCACCCTCGGCTCGGCACCCGGGTGCAGCAGGTTGTGCCGGTCGATCTCGACCGCCTCGCGGCGCAGCTCCGACCACGACGTGGCCGACCACACCGCCGCCCGCACGCCCCAGCCGTCGGCCAGCAAAGCCTGTGCCCGCAAGGCATCCGGCATCGTCACGCCGGACACCAGGATGCGCGCGGCCGGCCCGTCGCCATCGGGTGCTTTGGCATACCGGTAGAGGCCGCGCAGCAGTCCCTCGACGTCGAGGTCCGCCGGCTCGGCCGGCTGCACGTACGGCTCGTTGTAGATGGTGAGGTAGTAGAAGATGTTGTCCGGCTGCTCGCCGTACATCCGCCGTAGGCCGTCCTTGACGATGTGCGCGATCTCGAACGACCACGCCGGGTCGTACGCCACCACCGCCGGGTTGGTCGCGGCCAGCAGCAGCGAGTGCCCGTCGTTGTGCTGCAGGCCCTCGCCGGTCAGCGTGGTGCGGCCGGCGGTCGCGCCGAGTACGAAACCGCGGGCCATCTGGTCGGCCGCCGCCCACAGGCCGTCGCCGGTCCGCTGGAAGCCGAACATCGAGTAGAAGATGTAGATCGGGATCATCGGCTCGCCGTGGGTGGCGTACGACGTGCCGGCGGCGGTGAACGACGCGGTCGAGCCGGCCTCGTTGATGCCTTCGTGCAGGATCTGGCCCTGCTCGCTCTCCCGGTAGGCCAGCATCAGCTCGGCATCCACCGAGGTGTAGCGCTGGCCGTGCGGGTTGTAGATCTTCTGCGTGGGGAACATCGAATCCATGCCGAACGTGCGCGCCTCATCCGGGATGATCGGCACGAATCGTGGACCGATCTCGGGATCCTTGATCAGTT
>DATBCR010000707.1:0-1885 GCA_036270375.1 Pseudonocardiaceae bacterium
TCAGCCCGCATGCCCTGATCACGATCAGTGCACTGTAGAACGGGCCGATTCCGTTGATGCGCTGGAGATCGCGCATCGCCTCATCCGGGTCCAGCGCGGTCAACCGGTCCACGTCGAGCTGTCCGTTGATCGCGGCTCTGGCCACGTCGTGCAGGCGTTGCAGCTTTATCGTTGGGATGCCTGGGAATTCGGTAACGCGCAGCAGCTGTTCTGGCGTGGGCAGCGCGCCCGACGGCCGCCCGGCGAGGTGGAACGTCCGGCCGTGGGCCGCGCTGAGTTCGGCGCGGATGTGGGCCATCTGCTTTGCCGGGCGCCGCGCCGACAGCACCGCCCACGCGGCTGCCTCATACGGCGAGTAGAACAACGGCGGCCGCAGGCCGGGCGCGACCGCCTGCAGCCGGCCGATCACCGGGTCACGCCGGCCGACGTCGAGGAACGCCAGGCCGTCGTGGTCCAGCGACAGCACCCGTGCCACCTGGGCCCGAACCGCGTCGACGCCGAATCCCGAGCCGGACACCGTGCAGTGCACGCCGGCATCGTCCTGCCGTACCGAAACGCCCACCTGCGCGGCGTACCCGTCGACGCAGAACGCGAGCCGCATGACGCCGTCGAAGTCCTCGGCTTCGCGCTGGCCGAAGCCGAACATCGCGGCCTCACGCAGGGAGAACGGGCCGCTCGGGGTGATCGTGAATGTCGTCATGGCACCATCCTGTGGCCATAACCTGACATCCTGTGTCAGGATTTCCGGGTGCGTGCCGACCGGTTGTTGTCCCTGCTCTCGCTGCTGCAGGCGTACGGCCGCACGAGTGCCCGCCGGCTGGCGGCGGAACTCGAGGTGTCCGAGCGCACCGTCTACCGGGACATCGAGGCGCTGTCTGCGGCCGGCGTGCCGGTCTACACCGAGCGCGGCCGCAACGGTGGCTGCGCGCTGGTTCCCGGCTACCGCACCGATGTCAGTGGCCTGACCGCCGACGAGGCTCGCGCCCTGTTCACCTTCACCGGCCGTGGCACGCTCGCCGATCTCGGGCTGGACGGCGAACTGCGTGCCGCGCTGCGCAAACTGCTCGCCCGGCTGCCCGAACCGCAACGCCCGCAAGCGATCCGCGCGAGGGACACCGTCGTCGTCGACCCGCGCGGCTGGCTCAGCGAGGCCGAGCGGGTGCCGTGGCTGCGTGTCCTGCAAGACGCCGTCTACCAAGGCAAACGGCTCCGCATCGACTACCGGGGCAGCGGCACTCCGACGGCCGTCGCGCGGACCGTCGACCCGTACGGCCTGGTCGCCAAGGCCGGCGTCTGGTACCTGATCGCCGCCGTGCACGGCGAACCGCGGCTGTACCGGGTGGTACGGGTCGCCGATGCCGCCGTGCTGGACGAGCCCGCGGTGCGCCCGGCCGAACTGGACGTCGAGGCGCTGTGGGAGTCGCTGCGCCGACGGGTGGAGGAACGCCGTCCGGGCGGTGCGGTGTCGTTGCGGGTCCAGGCCACCGAGGTCGATCGGTTGCTCCGGGTCTGCCGGTCCCAGCTGTCCCTCCCGGCCCCGGTGCCCGGCCCGCCGGTGGCGGGCTGGGTCACGCTGGAACTGGTCTTCGTCGCGGAACCGGCCGCCGCCGCAGTGCTCGCCGGGTTCGGCCAACGGGTCGAGGTGACCGCGCCAGAATCACTGCGGACGCGACTGGGGGACATCGGGGCCGCCCTGGTCGCGCGCTACGCCTGACGTCCCTGCGTGCTGACGGCCCTGCGGTTGAGCCGCAAGGGCAGCACATCCGGCACGTGCCACTCCGACGACACCATCACCGGCCGGCCGTTGTCGTCGTAGTCGGTCTGGTCGATGTACTGCAGCGGCGTGCCATCGGCGACCGAAAGCCGTTGCGCCAGTTCGTCATCC
>DATBCR010000708.1:0-11064 GCA_036270375.1 Pseudonocardiaceae bacterium
GACAATGACCGGGCGGCCAGTAGCTCGCGAACTCGGTTCCACACGGCATTTGGCACGGTGTCGGCCTTGGGGTGCTGGTCAAGCTGACGCAGCTCGTCGGCGAGCTGCCGCGCCCTAATGCCCCGGTCGCCATGCACGCCGACCGTGTCGAGGAACCTCAGCTGGTTCTCCGCGCCATAGATACAGACGTGGTAGCAATCCCGGTAGCCCACCTTCTTAATAAACTTCACGCGTGTGGATACCCCAACGCGCAGCAAAAGATTGACCACATCGTCGGCTAGCCGACGACTGGTTGTGGCGTAATAGATCCAGCCTTGCCGATACTTCTCGTCCCAGCGCACCGAACCGTCCGTTGCCCACAAATGGTGTAGGAACAACGCGACCTGTTCGTCAGACAGCGAGAACACCGGTGCCGGTACGAACTTCTCGTGGCTGCGCAGGCCGAACAGCCCAAAGCCGTCGAGCCATGCCGCGATCGGATTCCGCTTGCCGTGCGTCAGTCGATAGGGCGCTGGCAGCCGGAGGGACGTACAGCGGGCTGCTGGATGGTCATCACGGACGGCGGTGATACCGAAGTGCTTCGCCGCTTCGGTGACCGCGGTCAGGTTGGCCTCGTCCGTGCTCGCGTAGCGGATCGGCTGCCGGCGGACGAACGAGCCGTCGCCGATGAGGTGGCCGAGCAGCACGACTTCGGCTGCCGGCATCGTCGACGGTTGCAGTGGCGCGGGCACCGTGCGCGGCACGGCGAGGCGGCCACCCATAGCCAGTTCACGCAGCGGCACCCAGCCGTCGACCGTCAGGAACGGGTGGTTCCCGGTGGCCTCGATCTCCCGGCCGGACGCGAGGCGTAGCCGGAACACCTCTTTGACGCCACTGGGAAAGACCTTCACCATCGGTCGCGGCACGAGCCGAAGGCGGTCGTCGACCGACCACACGAGCGGTTGCGCACCGGAGGACATGATCTCGCCGAGAGTGGTTTCGGCGCCCGTGTCGGCACACAGGATCCGCGTGCCGCTGGTCAGGCAGCCGGACTCGCGCAAATCGGACAGCATGGGGCGCTTGTCGGTGCGTTGTTCCGGGCCTCGGTTGAGCTGGCTGATCGCGACCACCGGCACTTCGAGTTCCTTGGCCAGCAGCTTGAGGTTTCGGGAGAACTCCGAAACCTCCTGCTGCCGCGACTCCACCCACTTGCCGGACGTCATCAGCTGCAGGTAGTCCACGATGATCAGCCGCAGGTCGTTGCGCTGCTTGAGCCGGCGGGCCTTCGCGCGGATCTCCATCATGGTCAGGTTCGGCGAGTCGTCGATGTACAGCGGGGCCTCGCTGATCTCGCTCATCCGGCGGGCAAGGCGGGTCCAGTCATCGTCGCTCATGCGGCCGCCGCGCATGTCCTGCAGCCGGATCTTGGCCTCGGCCGACAGCATGCGCATCACGATCTCGGTACGGCTCATCTCCAGCGAGAAGATCACGCTGGTCATGCCGTGCTTCACCGAGCACGACCGCGCCCAGTCCAGTCCGAGTGTCGAGTTGTGCGTCGGCACCATGGACCGGCCGGCCAGGTAGCGGTGGTCGGTCGCGGCCACCTGCACGCAACGCACCGGGACGCTTGGCACCGGCCGCACGTCCACGATGAATCTGCTACCGGACCGGGAAGTCCGGCCGGCGCGCTCCTTGTGCGCGAAACGTTTGCGTTCCAACCGGAAGACATCATCCGTGGTGCTGAAGGTCAGCGTGTACGCGGTGGACGACGCGGGGCTGCGGCCCTTGACCTTCTTGGTGGTCATCGAGCAGCGATAGCCGAGGCTGACGACCAACTCGTAGACGTCCTCGGCAAGCCGCTGGTTGGTGACGCAGAACTGAACCGCGCCGCCGGGGGTGACGGTGCCGTCGGTGTCCAGCAATCCGGCGAGCAGTGCCCGGCGCTGTGGTTGCGACGCGCGCAGGTATGCCGTGGGGATGTGCTTGTTTCCCAGCAGCCCGGCGTCCCGCAAGATCGCCTGCACGGTGCCGTGCCGGTCGCGGCAGTCCTGGCACAGCCGCAACCCGGACGACGGTCGTCCACAGTCCGGGCACGTCGGCCGGTCGACAGGAGCCGACACATACCGGGCTCGCGCGCCACATGACCGGCCGCAGGTGCGCACCTGACTGGTCTGTGGGCGGAAAGGGACACCGCAGACCACACAGGCCCGCAGGCTGATCTCGGGCGGGTCGGGCAGGCGGATCGAGTAGACGTGAGGACCGCTCACCGTGACCTGGTAGCCGTCGGCCTCCAGGTAGCAGACGATCTCCGGGTCGTGGGTGGTGAACCGGGCGGCCGCCGTGTGCCCGTCCCCCAGCCACACTCCCAACAGGTACGGCGTGACCGGCACAGTTCGCTCGGGCAGTTCCAGTGCGCCGGCGTTGACCACCGAGTGGTTGCATCGCGCGTCCGCCGTCGGACACCGCAGCGATGCCGCGATCTCCGCGGTGGTGCGCACCGCCGCAAACGTCCGCTGGTCGCGCTGTCGGTGGTGTCCGCTCGCGGCCTGCCGTGCGGAGCGCCGCGAGGCGCGCGTCTCGGTGAGCCACTGGTGTTCCGCGTCCGCGACGATCACCGTGCCGTCGGAGAACTCGACCTCGAAACACGGCCGGCCGGTCATGACGTCGGTCACCGCGACGACCGGGGTCGGTCGGCCGTCCGCGCCGATCAGCTGGTCGCCGATCCGGACGCCGCCCATGGTGGCCCAGCCGTCGGGGGTGGCGAGCGGGGTGTCGAGCGCGAGTGCCTTGCCAACGCCGGGCCTGGCCGCGACGATGATCATCTGGCCGGGGTGCAGGCCGTTGGTCATCTCGTCGAGGTCGGCGAAACCCGTTGGCACGCCCAGTGCTGAGCCGCCGCGGGACGCGATCGCGTCGATCTCGTCCATGGTCGGCTGGAGCAGTTCTTCCAGCGAGACGTAGTCCTCGCTCATGCGGCGTTCGGTGACCTCGTAGATGGCCGCCTGCGCCCGGTCCACCACCTCGTCGATCTCGGCGCCCTCGGCACCGTTGTAGCCCATCTGCACGATCCGGGTGCCGGCCTCGACGAGCCGGCGCAGAACAGCCTTCTCGGCCACGATTTCCGCGTAGTAGCCGGCGTTCGCGGCTGTCGGGACGGTGGCGATCAGGGTGTGCAGGTACGGTGCGCCGCCGACCCTGCCCAGTTCGCCTCGGCGTTCCAGTTCGGCGGACACGGTGATCGGGTCGGCCGGTTCGCCCCTGCCGTACAGGTCGAGGACGCAGTCGTACACCGCCTGGTGGGCCGGACGATAGAAATCGCCGGGGGTGAGGACCTCGACCACGTCCGCGATGGCGTCCTTGCTCAGCATCATGCCGCCGAGCACGGACTGTTCCGCGGCGAGATCCTGTGGCGGCTGCTTCTCGAACGGGCCGACCATGGTGCCCCGGTCGTCCGTCAGTGCCACCGCCCTCACACCCCTTCGATCAGGTGTTCGAATTCTAGTCCACGGCACCGACTAGGACGGTCATTGCGGCGTGGACACGCACAGCGATCGGCAGGCACGGTGCACGACCGTAGGACCCATCAGATGGAGCAGGCAAACGGTCCTGTGGATGAACCTGGGCGCAACCTGTTGACAACATCGCCGGTACTGGCCACAGGCCGACACCTGACTGTGGACAGCCTGGGGACAACTTAAGTAACGAATCGCATAAACGCAGGCTGGCCGACCATAGCGGACTGTGGAAGAAACTAGTTTCGAGCTGCGTCGGCGTGTCGTCCGGCGGCGCTTGCCGGCGTGTCGGAACCCCGGGCACGGCGAATCATCCACAAGGGGCTGTGGGTGATCGACTGCTCCACCCGAGTGACGGCATGCGACCGCTCGGGCATGCCCGAGCGGTCGCACACGGTGAGCCTTGTACTCAGCTGGTCGAGGTGACCTCGAGGTTGAACGCGACCGTCACATCGGGGTGCAGCCGGACGTTCACCGGGTGCTGGCCGGTGGTCTTGATGTGACCGGACAGCTCGATGACCCGCTTGTCCAGCGTCGGGCCGCCGGCCGCCTTGATCGCGTTGACCACGTCGGCCGACGTGATCGAGCCGAACAGCTTGCCGGACACGCCCGCGGTCTTCGCGGCCAGCCGGATCGAGCCGATGCGCTCGATGGTCGCCTTGATCTCCTTGGCGTGGTCGAGGTCGCGGATCCGCCGACCCTCCTGCGCCCTGCGGATCGTGGTGACCTGCTTCTGTGCCCCTCGGGTGGCCATCATGGCCAGGCCCTGCGGCAGCAGGAAGTTGCGGCCGTAGCCGTCCTTGACCTCGACGACGTCACCCGGCCCGCCGAGGCCACTCACGTCTGTGGTGAGGATGAGCTTCATTTCTCTTGTGCTCCTGGCCGTGTCTTGGCGGATCAGCGTGCGGTAGAGGTGTAGGGCAGCAGCGCGACTTCCCGGGCGTTCTTCACCGCGATGGCGATGTCCCGCTGGTGCTGGCTGCAGTTCCCGGTCACCCGACGGGCGCGGATCTTGCCACGGTCGGAGATGTACTTCCGGAGCAGACCGGTGTCCTTGTAGTCGATCTGGCTGGCGTTCTTGTCCTTGCAGAACACGCAGATCTTCTTCTTGGGCTTGCGAATGGGTGGCTTTGCCACGGTGGAACTCCTGTATCACGCGAAGAAGCCGAGGAAATGGACGTCGAGCGGTCGGACGGTCGGGTCAGAACGGGGGTTCGTCGGCGAACCCGCCGCCGCCACCGCTGGTCGCCGGCTGTGCGGAACCCCACGGGTCGTCGGCCGGTGCGCCACCCTGGCCGCCACCGAATCCGCCGCCACCGCCGGTGCCCCGGGCAGCCTTGTTGACCTTGGCCGTCGCGTAGCGCAGCGAGGGGCCGACCTCGTCGACCTCCAACTCCACCACCGTGCGCTTCTCGCCCTCCTTCGTCTCGAAGGAACGCTGGCGCAACCGGCCCTGCACGACCACCCGCATGCCGCGGGTCAGCGACTCGGCCACGTTCTCCGCGGACTGCCGCCATATGTTGCACCGCAGGAACAGCGCCTCGCCGTCCTTCCACTCGCCCGACGCCTTGTCGAACGTGCGTGGCGTCGATGCGACCGTGAAGTTGGCCACCGCGGCACCCGAGGGCGTGAAGCGGAGTTCCGGGTCGGCGGTCAGATTGCCGACCACGGTGATCGTCGTTTCACCAGCCATGACTGTGTACCTCCGTCACTCAGGCCTTGGCCTTGGCGGCCGCGTTGGCTTTGGCGGCGGCATTGGCCTTGATCCTGGCCGCGACCCTGGCCCTTGTCGGCTCGCGCCGCAGCACCTTGGTACGCAGCACGGACTCGGTCAGCGACAGCTGGCGGTCCATTTCCTTCACCGCGTCTGGCTCGGAGTTCACGTCAAGCAGGGCGTAGATGCCCTCGCTGTGCTTGTTGATCTCGTAGGCCAACCGGCGTTTGCCCCACACGTCGACCTTCTCGACGGTTCCGCCGGACGTGCGGATCACGTTGAGGTAGTTCTCGAGGGACGGCGCTACCGTGCGCTCGTCGAGACTGGGGTCGAGGATGATCATTACCTCGTAGTGACGCATAAGGACCACTCACCTCCTGTGGACTCGGCGGCCACGGACTCTCCGTGGCAGGAGGGGTCGTTGCGTCAGCAACCCGACCAGCGTAACAGTGCGTGGTGAGTGGCTGGTCAGGTGGGTAGCCGGCGGAGCACCCACGTCCGCACCAGTGCCGCCGTCACCCCGGCCAGCATCAGCACGGCGAGCAGCATCGGCAGTCCGACGCCGCTCCCCAGCGGCCCGCCACCCGCGTTGTACGCCTCCGCCTGGCCGGCCGTCTGCACACCGTCCGGCTGCACCTTGTCGCTCTGCCCGAGCACCCCGAACTGTGGCGCGTACCCGGTCACGTCACCGCCGTACTTCACGCCAGGGGACGGATCGAACAAACCGGCCGATGCGAACGGAATCCCGGCATACCTCGCCAGCGGCGACTCGGCCAGCCCGAAGTCCAGCAGGTTCCCGCCGTTGAACAGCGACCCACCCGACCCGAGACCCGGCAGGCCACCGAGCACCGGCGAGTTGGCCGGCGGCAGCCCGGACGCCGTCCCACCGCTACCACCGCCCTGCTGGGGAGTGCCGCCAGGTGGGGTGCCCGTCTGCCCAGGTGTTCCGCCGGTACCGGGCGATGTGCTGCCCTTGGGGGTGATACCTAGGGCCTGTCCAGCCTGCTGGCCTGCCTGCGAGATGGTTGCGGTGCCGTCCTGAACGGGTGCCACAACCGCGTTCACGCCGGTCACGCCGATCGAGCACATGTTGGCCAGCATGCTCTGCACTTGGCCGACCACGCCGCCCAGGATTGGGCCGAGCAGTGGGATTCCGTTGAGTTGGGCGACGACTGCATTGGCGATTTGACCGCCACTGATGGTTCCGCTGCCGGTCGGCAGAGCGCCGAGCGGGATCGGCGGCATCGTCGCAAACGCACTCTGGAAGGTCCCACCGAGGAGGCCGAGTGACAGACCGTTCACCAGGTTGACGACAGGTTGCATGACTGCAACAGGGCTCAACTCGACCGGCGTGCCCGGGGCGCCCTGCACGCTCGTGGCACAACTGCCGACGAGGATGGGTGTCGCCGCGTCCGCCGTGCCGACGCCGGCCATAGCGCTGCCAGCGGTCACCGCAGCGGCCAAAGCCGTCGCGACCGCGAGTCTTGCCCAGTTGGAGTGCATGCCTACGTCCCTCCCGGGCGTACCGGCCGGTAGCGTCACAATATAGAACGAACCTAACCCCATCTAGTGACGCTGGCCAGACCATCAAATTACCCACGGCACCGCCGAACCACGGATCGAGTTGGTCGGTGA
Organism: Pseudonocardiaceae bacterium; assembly: GCA_036270375.1. Classification (GTDB taxonomy): domain Bacteria; phylum Actinomycetota; class Actinomycetes; order Mycobacteriales; family Pseudonocardiaceae; genus DATEPR01. The sequence continues at coordinate 6,841 of DATBCR010000708.1, forward strand.
TGTTTCGCCGTCGCCGGGTGCGACTACCCTCCTAGCATGCGAATCGGTGCCCACGTGCGTGACGGCGACCCGTTGCAGGCGGCCGTCGAGCGCGGCGCGGAGGTCGTCCAGTTCTTCCTGTGCGACCCCCAGTCCTGGGATCCGCCGAAAGTGCATCCGCAGACCGCCGCGTTGCACGAGGCCGGTTTGACCATTTTCATCCATTCGCCGTATCAGCTGAACGTGGCCTCGACGAACAACCGGCTCCGGATCCCGTCCCGCAAGGCCGTCACCGATCACGCACGGGTCGCCGCCGAGGTGGGGGCCAAGGGGCTCGTGGTGCACGGCGGGCACGTGACCAGGGGCGAGGACGTGGCCGTCGGCATCGACAACTGGCGCAAGATGTTCGAGCGGCAGGCCGACAAGGGTGGGTTCGCGGTGCCGATCCTGATCGAGAACACCGCCGGTGGTGACAACGCGATGGCCCGCCGCTGGGACAGGCTGGCCAGGCTGTGGGACCGGATCGGCGAGTTCGAACCCGGCTTCTGCCTGGACACCTGCCACGCGTTCGCCGGTGGTGAGGACCTGGTGGACGTGGTGGAGCGGGCGCGGGCGATCACCGGGCGGATCGACCTCGTACACCTGAACAACTCGCGGGACGACTTCGACTCCGGCCGGGACCGGCACGCCAACATCGCGTCCGGCACCATCGATCCCGAGGTGCTGGTCGCCGTGCTGGCCGCCGCTGACGCGCCGGCCGTCGTCGAGACACCGGCCGATGGGCAGGCGAAGGACATCGCGTTCCTGATGGCGGCGCTCGGAGCGTCCCGTCGGTGACCAGTGTCCGGGCCGGTGATCAGGTGGCGGACGGGCCACCCGCCACGGCGGCGGTGACCGAGGACGACACCAGTCCCGCGCCCGCCGCCGGTCGCCGTGTCCGGCTGGCTCGGGATCTGGGCCGGGTGGGGCTCGTCGTGCTCATCCTGTTGTGCGGCGCGACGCTGGTGCTCGGCTTCCTGAACAAGGACCGCTGCAGCGGGCCGACCTACGACCAGCTCGGCCGCAGTGTCGACTGGACCCTGCGCAGCGAGCGGGACGTCTGCTACTCCGACATCCAGTACCTCTGGCTCGGCAGGGACATCGACAAGCACGTCTTCCCCTACATCCACGGCGGCATGGACGCGGCCGGCGACCTGCTCGGCGGCTCGGTCGAGTACCCGGTGCTGACCGGCCTGCTGATGTGGCTCGGCGCGATGTTCGCGCACAACGACCACCAGTTCCTGCTCGACTCCGCCATCCTGCTCGCGCCGTTCGCGCTGTTCACCGCGTGGATGCTTGGCAAGCTCACGCGCTGGCGGGCGTTGCTGTGGACGATCGGCTCACCACTGGTGCTGTACGCGTTCCACAACTGGGATCTCGCGGTCGTCGTGTGCGCGGTCGGTGCGGTGTTCGTGGTGCACAGGGGGTGGGGCCGGCGGGGCGCGGACCGGCCGCTGCTCAGTCGCGCCGTCGTGGCGGCCGTGCTGCTCGGGCTGGGGTTCGCGTTCAAGCTGTATCCGGCGATCTTCACGATCCCGTTGATGCTCTACGTGGCCACCGGCGGCCCTGGCGGCCGGGATCTGCCGGCCGGCCGGCGTTTCAACATCCGGGGTGCGCTGGTGGTCGCGCTGACCGTGGTCGGTACGGCCGTCGCGGTGAACCTGCCGTTCGCGCTGATCGGGTTCCGCGGCTGGGCCGCGTCGTTCACGTTCCAGGAGTTGCGCAACGTCGACATCACCACGAACTCGGTGTGGTTCTGGGGTTTCAGACCGTTTTCCGATCCGGGCAACATCAGGTTCCAGCGCGCGGTGGACATCCTGTCGCCGACCCTGATCCTGGTGGCGTTCGTAGCCGCGTGCCTGCTCGGCTGGCGGCGCTACCGAAGCGAGGGCACGTACCCGTGGATCGCGGTGTCCGCCGCGATGCTGTGCGGTTTCCTGTTGTTCCACAAGGTGAACTCGCCGCAGTACGTGCTGTGGCTGATCCCGATGTTCGCCATGGTGCGGGTGCGCGCGGTGTGGATCGTGCTCTACTACCTGGCCGACCTTGCCATGGGCATCGGCATCTTCCGGTACTTCTACGCGATCACGTTCTACAAGCCGTACGGCATCTACGACGGGTTCGCAGCGCAGGCGACGGCGATCGGCGTGTGGGGGCGGGCGGCGCTGCTTGCCGTGCTGTTCTTCGCCTTCCTGGTGTCACGGTCCACTGTGGACGACACGGACACGTCGCCGGCGGCGGTCGCGGTGCGGGCCCTGCCGACGCCGGAACCCCGTCGAAGCGGCGTGCCGCTGTGGTGACCGTTGGGTACTCCGGCAAGCCGCTGCCGGTGAAACTCGGTGTGCGGGACGGTTCCCGGGTGTTGGTCACCGGCGCGCCGCCCGGGTTCACGCTGGACTGCCCGCACCACGTCCGTGCCGGGACGGCGCCCTACGACATCGTGCTGCTGTTCTGCCCGTCGCTGGCCGATCTCGACCACGGTTGGCCGGCGGCGTACGGCCGGATCACGATGGCCGGCGCGCTGTGGGTGGCGTGGCCGAAGAAGGCCTCCGGCGTGGCTACCGACCTGACCGACAACGTGGTCCGGGCGTACGCGCTGTCGCGCGGCCTTGTCGACGTGAAGGTGGCCGCGATCGACAACGTCTGGTCCGGCCAGAAGCTGGTCCGTCGGCTGGCCGACCGGACCTGAACACGAGGTCAAGAGCCGGAGCGGCCGCGGTACTCGCAGGTGACCCGCATGATGGCCCCGGCGAGGAACACCAGCAGCGCGTTGCCGAGGCTCAGCGTGACCGTGATGACGGCGAGCAGCCCGAAGATCGCGAGCAGCACCAGCACGCCCTTGGCCGGCGTCGACGCGAGGCATTCGCCGAGCGCGCGCTCGACCACGGTGGTCACGCCCCGCCGCAGCGCTATGCGCCAGCCGGGCAGCACCGGACCGACCGTGGGCACGGTCGTCCCGGCGGGCGGCTGGGCCGGTCCGCTCGATGACTGTTCCGTGTACTGCTGTAACACGTGGATCCTTCGAATGTTCGGATGTGATGACGGGCGTGTGAAAATTACAACCCGACGACGGCGTCCATCATGTCGTAACGATCTTGTGACTCACCCAGGCTACGCATCGGTAGGCGCCGAACGGTGTCTACCGAACGATCAACGGCACATACGGAACGTGACCGAACTAGACCATTAGGGTGAGAGCGCATCCGGCCGATGGTCTATACCGGGCATGTCCACACCAGACCAGCCGACTCAGTGGTCCAGATCACCCGCACGTCACCCGATCGTGGCGGAGGTGCGGGTTGACCGTCGAAGGACGAACCTGTCCGGCGCCCCGTCGAGGAACCCACCGGTCGGGTCGTCGTCCCCGGCCATCCGCACCAGATCCCGGGACGGCCGGTAGATGTCCCGCACGATCAGCGCGCACAATCCGATCACGGCGAGGTCGCGGATGATCACCATGCCGAGGAACCAGCCCTGCGGCAGCCCCCGGTCGTCCCCGTGCTGCGAGGCCAGCGCCAACTCTAGGTAGTAGTACATCCGGGGGAACCACACCAGCGAGTCCAGCACCATCCACGCCAGCAGCAGCTTCCACCTGGGTATCGCCAGCATCGCCAGCGGCACCAGCCACAGTGAGTACTGCGGGCTCCACACCTTGTTGGTCAGCAGGAACGCGGCCACCAGCAGGAAACACAGCTGCGCGAGCCGGGGCCGCCGAGGCGCGGCCAGCGCGAGCCACGCGATACCGAGGCACGCCAGCAGCAGCAGCGACGTGGTCACCGTGTTCAGCACGTTCGGGTTCTGGTGCGGCCCGAGGTTCGGGTCGAATCCCGGCCAGCCGGTGAAGTACGAGATCACGTTGTAGACCGAGTCCGGGTCCATGCCGCGCTGCGCGTTGAGCCGGAAGAACTCCCACCACCCCGCGTGATACAGCAGCATGATCGGCAGGTTCACCGCCAGCCACGCCACCACGGCACCGGTGAACGCGCGCAGCCACGCGTCCACCTTTCCGGTCCGCAGGCACAACAACAGCATCGGCAGCAGGAAGAACGCCGGATACAGCTTCGCCGCGGCGCCCAGCCCGAGCAGCGTGCCGGCCAGCGCGGGCCGGCGCCGTGACCAGGCCAGCAGCCCGCACGCGGCGAACGCGGTGGCGATCGCGTCGAAGTTGGTGAACACCTGCACGATGACCAGCGGCGACGCGGCGAT
>DATBCR010000709.1:0-1961 GCA_036270375.1 Pseudonocardiaceae bacterium
GACCGTGATGCGGTGGCCCTGCGGCATCTGGACACCGCGGACAGGATCTCTCCGCTCCGAGTCCGTCCTGATCCGCTCGCACGCGAGTTGATCGCCAGTCTCGACACCCGGGCACGGACAGCGACCTGGGAGCTGCATTCGCTGCGTAACAGGTTCGGGCTAACCAAGGCCCGTGGTTAGTCAGCGAGCGGCTGGGATCTCCCCAACTAGTCCACGGCCTCCTTCGCCAGTGAGGGCGGCAGTTCCGGCTCCTCGGTGGGCATCTCGCGTAGGCGGCCGACCGGCGACGCCATCAGGGGCACCAGCATCGCGGCCGACGCGAGCCCCAGCACCCACAACGCCGTGTGCAGGCCCCACCACGTCGCGATCGCGCCGGCCACCGGGCCGCCGAGTGCGCCGCCGCCGAACAGGGACATGCGCATCGCCGCGCCCATTCGGCCCATCAGTGAGTGCGGGGTCAGGTTCTGCCGCAACGACTGCACCAACACGTTCGCCACGCCGAGTCCTGCGTAGACGAACAGGAACGAGCACACGAACAGCGTGACCGCGACCGGCTTCGACGTGGGCGCCAGCGGGATGAGCAGCGGCCCGATGAAGATCATCCCCAGTGCCAGTCGATAGCCGGCGCCCAGCGGCAGCCACCGCAGCACCGGCCGGGCCGCCACCGCGCCGAGGATGCCGCCGACCGCGCCAAGCGACAGGATCACGCCGAGCAGCGCCGCGCTGACCCCCCGGTCCCGCACCGCATAGACGATGAACATCGTCGAGACGCCGATGGTGAAGAAGTTGCAGAACACGCCGACGATCGCGATCGCACGCAGGTGGCGGTTGCCGAACACAAACCGCAATCCCACCATGAGTTCCTTGCGCAGGTGCCGTCCGCCGGGCTTTTCGACCCTCGGCTCCGGTGTCTTGATCAGGAACAGCGCCGTGAGCGACGCGAGGTATGACACCGCGTCCACGGCCATCGCGAACGGTGCGGTGAACGCGCTGACCAGCAGGCCCGCCACGCCTGGCCCGGCCGCGTCCGCGGATGACGACGTGATGCCCAGCTTGGCGTTGGCCTCCACCATGAGGCGTCTGTCCCGGATCATCGTCGGCACGAACGCCATCCAGCTCAGGTCGAAGAACACCGTCGCCACACCGGCCAGGAAAGCGATGACGTACAACGGTTCGATGCGCAGCACGTTGGTCCACGCCAATACTGGAACGAGTCCGATCAGGAGCATCCGGGCCAGGTTCGCGGCCATCATCACCGGCTTGCGGCGCATCCGGTCGATCAGCGCGCCGAACAGCATCGCGAACGCCAGGAACGGCACCAGCTGCAGGAACCGCAGCAGGCCGACCTGCTCCGGGGTGGCGTGGAAGACGTAGATCGCGGTCAGCGGCAGGGCGAGCAGCGTGACCTGGCTGCCGTACAGCGAGACGGTCTCCCCCGTCCAGAACTTCAGGAACTCGCTGTTGTGCCAGAGGGACTTCAGCGGCGCCTCGTCGACGGACGGCGTCGGCTCCGGGGCCGCCTGGGTGCCGCTTGGGGCTGGTGTCGAGTCGGTCATCGCTCGTCGGTCCCTTCGTCGTCATGCGGCCGCACGCACCAGTGTGCCGCCGTGCTCGGTGGCCAGCACCTTCCCGAAGATGTCATCGTGCGACCCCGTCCACGGACAGGTGTTCGCCGGGTGGTCCGTGCCGCAGGCCGGCGACGAAGCCGGCGGTGGCGGCCGAACAGTCCGCGGGGTGCACCACCTCGATCCGCCGGTACGTCGTTCCGACCAGTGGCACGGACACCACGCCGGTCGAGCCGGCCGACGGGTCCGATGGGTCCGCGCCGGCCGGCACGAGTGTGACGCCGACACCGGCCAGTACCAGTTCCCGTGCCGTGTCCCGGTCCTGCACCCGTGCGGCGACACGGGGCTCGAAGCCGGCCGCCGCGCACGAACGCAGCAGGCAACTATTGTCGTCAC
>DATBCR010000710.1:0-2729 GCA_036270375.1 Pseudonocardiaceae bacterium
GTACACGAACACCGGCAGCGAATACGGGTGATAAGCAAGCACCACCGTGGCGCCGAACTCACCGAACGCCCGCAGCCACGCCAACAACATCCCAGCCCGGATGCCGCCGAACGCGGACGGCAGCGCCACCCGCACCGCCCGCGACATCGGCCCGTGGCCGAGCGTCGCCGCGACGTCCGCCAACGCCGGGTCGACGGCGGCGAACGCGGCCCGCGCGGACACCACGAGGAACGGCGCCGCCACGAAGACCTGCGCCAGCACGATGCCCGTCAGGTCGTCGGTCAGCGCACCGTCGAAGAACTGGCCGACCGGGCCGTACGGGCCGACGAGATAGATCAGCAGAATGCCGCTGATCAACGGCGGCAACGCGAGCGGCAACTGCACGAGCACGCTGATCACGACACCGATCCGCCGGGTCGTGTGCGCGAGCAGATAACCGAGCGGCACGCCGAGCACGGTGATCACCGCGGTCGCGATCGTCGCGGTGAGCACCGACACCCACAGGGCGTCGCCGACCCCGGGCGCCGCCAGGCTCCCCGACGGCGTGCCCGGGATCCGCGCGACGAACGCGATCAGCGGGACAACCAGGTACAGCACCAGCAACGCGGCCAGCCACGGCAAGGGTCCGCGCGCCAGGCCGGCGCCAGGCCGACGCCGGCCGATCGCCATGCCTACTTGATTCCGAGCGCACTGTCCAAAGCGGACGGTACGTCGGTCTTGACGCCGGTCACCGTGACCGGCTGCAACAGCAGGCCGTGCTTGCGCATGTAGTTGAGGCCCGGGTCGCTGAACAGGTAGCGGACGAACGCGATGCCGCCGGCGGCGTTCGGCGCATTGTTCAAGACGGTCACGGTGTAGGTGGCCTTGAGCTTGATGCTGCCGAGGTTGATCGTCGGGATGTTCAGGTCGGCGGCCTCACTGGAGTAGAAGAAGCCGGCGTCCAGCTGCCCGGCCTGCAACCGGCCGACCATCTGCTCCTCGGGGAACACCTGCACCGCGCTGCTGGGCAGGCCCTCGGTGGTCAGCGCCTGCGCGGCGAGCTTGCCCTTGGGGTCCAGCTTCGGGTCGGTGCTGCCCATCCGGAAGCCGCTCTCGGTGATCACCTGCTGCCACGGCTTGCTCTTGAGGTCGGCGACGAACTTGCTGTTCGGGTTGTAGCCGATCTCGAGCGGTGCGGTGGCGAACGTGGCGTACCAGTTCTCCCAGCCGCCGTTCGCCGAGCCCATCAGGCCCGTGTTGGCGTCGGTGCTGGCGCTGATGAACACGTCGCCCTGCTTGACCTTGCCCTTGATCTGGGTGACGAGCGCGGTCGAGCCGGCGCCGGTGCCTTCATATTTGGCACCGCTCGTGTTGGCGAATGCCGGGCCGATATCGTGTTCCATCAGGTTGGCCAGCGAGCCGGCGTACAGGATCTGCACCTTGCCGCTCGCGGTGATCGACGCGGCGGACGGCGTGGTCGGCGGGCTGCTGCTCGCCGGGGTATTGCTGCCACAACCGGCAATCAGTAAGGCAGCGGCGGCGACACCGACAACCAGTTTCCTCACGAGCGTCCTCCTGGAGTCTCCACCATGACGTGGGTGGACTTGATGACGGCGACGGCCAGCACGCCGGGAACGAGGCCGAGTTCCCGGACGGCCTCGGCACTCATCAGCGAGACCACCCGGTGCGGGCCGCACTGCAACTCGACCTGGGCCATCACCCGGTCGGCGGTCACCTCGGTGACGAGCCCGACGAACTGGTTGCGCGCGGAACGGCCGACATCGGACGGGTCGGCGATCTCCACGGCCTGGGCCTTGGCGAACCGGGCCAGCTCGGCACCGTCCACGGCCTTGCGACCGGCCGGATCCACACCGGCCGGCAACAGGCCCGCGTCGACCCAGCGGCGGACCGTGTCGTCACTGACACCCAGCAGTCGGGCTGCCTCGGACAAACGAAATTGCGGCACGGCGTGGACCATAGCTCCGCTGGTGCGGCAGTGTCATCGGCGCGCCCGCCAGCGTAAGTGGATTGTCACGTGCGGCCGGTGGAACGATCGTACGAACGGATCGGAATCGGACCGTTACCCTGTGGGGCGGCGGACGGTGGCCAGGCGCTCCGCCTCGGCGCGCAGGGTGGCGACCATGCTGCCGACCCAGCGTTCGATGGCGATCAGTTCGTTCTCGGTGTAGTCGGTGAGGGTCGCGTCCAGTGCGGTCCACAGGCCGTCGTACGCGTCGCCGTAGCGGGCGAGGCTGCCTCTGGACACCTCGACCAGGACCTTGCGGCGGTCGTGCGGGTCGCGTACGCGCCGAACGAAACCGGCCCGCTCTAACCGGTCGATCACGCCGGTCACGGCGCCGGTCGAGAGCCCGGACAGTTCGGCGATCTGGCCTGCGGTCAGCGGGTTTTCGGCCTGTACGGCCAGGTCGAGGCACTTGTGGTCGGTCGCGGACAGGCCGACGTGCTCGGCGATCTGGGCGTGGAACAGCACGGTGGCCTGGCTGAGCTGCCGGCCGAGGGTGGCGAATCGTTCGATCATGACGTCTTTCGGTGTGGTGGTCTCCCGCACCGCGTCTGGCTCAGGACTGGCCATGGCCGCCTACTCTCTTAGTCGTGTTCATCTTATCAACTAAGAGGCTTAATGGCTGATTCGCTTCCGCATGGAGACATGATAGCCGCCCAGCGCACGAGGACGCGCACCCACAATATTGTCATGGCGTCCGGGTGATGCCGCGCCGCGTTTACGGGTC
>DATBCR010000711.1:0-5017 GCA_036270375.1 Pseudonocardiaceae bacterium
ACCGAAAACGCGGGCCCGCGCCGCCGGTGGAATGGGCCAGTCCCGGACTCGGGCGATCTCCGCGTCCGCGATGGTGTACGGCAGGTCGGTGCTGAACACGACACGGTCGACGCCGACGTCCGGGTGTCGCGCGAAATCAGACAGGACTGCGTCCCAGGGCGCGTACGACGTGTCCGCAAGCAGATTTGGCGCATGGCACAACGCGGGGACGGCGTCGATCCAGAAATCGGTCGCACCGCTGCGGCCCATGATGAACGTGACGGCCGGATGCCGGCGGGCCAGCGACGCCAACGGCAGCGGGAGCGCCGTCGGCGGTGTACCGGTGCGGACGTACACCGGCCAGCCGCACTCGGCCGCGAAGTCCAGCAGCGGATCGACAAGGCGGTCGTGCAGGTCGAATACCTGTAGCACCGCGTCCACCGCCAGCGCGACGGCGCCGTCGTCGTACGCGCGCCGCAGCACGGCGATCGCGTCCCGACGCCATGGGTTGGCCACGGCGTAGGGCAGCAGGCGCCCGCCGGACGCGGCGGCGGCGCGGGTGGTGAGCTCGTTGCCTTCGTCGTTGTCCCAGGCGATGTAGCGCTCGGCGGGCGAGATCAGGGCGGTGTCCACGCCGGTCGAGTCCATGCCGGCCAGCAGCGCGCCGACGCCGAGTTCGACCTCGCGCCCGGCGCCGATCCGGACGTGCGCGTCGAGGACGTACCCGCCGTCGATCGTCATCCCGTTGCCTCCCTTGGGTTCGGCAGGCCCAACGCGGTCAGGGCGTCGCCGTGGACGATCTGCTCGATCACCTCGTCCGGAATGCGCGGCAGGTTCGTGCCGGCCACGATCCGGTTCACGCCGCGAAGACCTGCCATCGCCTCGCCGGTGTTGGCGATCGGGAAGTCCGAGCCGAGCAACAGCTTGCCGCTCGCGCCCCACTCGACCGCCGCGAGCAGGGCTTCGTAGCAGACCCAGGGACGCAGATAGATGGACGAGACGTCGGCATACACGTGCGGGTGCTTGCGGATCGTCACGACCGTCTCCTTGACCCACGGATGCCCCATGTGCGCCATCACGATCCGCAGTTCCGGGAACCGCAACGCGACCTCGTCGGTGACCAGCGGATGCGTGTAGCGCAGCGGAGCCTGCCGGATCGGTGACGCACCCTGGTGGAACAGGATGGGCAACCCGCCGCGCTCGGCGTGGGCGTAGACCGCGAGCGCCCGCTCGTCAAGGGGATCGAACCGCTGGTAGTTCGGTCCCAGTTTGACGCCGACCAGGCCCCGCTCCCGCCAATGGTCCATCTGCTCCAGCGCGTCCGTCCACAGTGGATTGACCGACATGAACCCGATGCGGCGGCTCGGCGCGGCCCGTACGAACTTGAGCGTCGCCTCGTTCGTGTCCGCTGGCCGATAATCGAGGCCCGTCGCGGTCAACGGGTCGTCGACCGCGATGTTGAACACGATGCTGATGTCGGCGGCGCTCATCGCGAGGTCGTAGTCCGCCCACGAGTTGGTCGTCCGCACCACGCGGTCCGTGCGCCAGTTGGCGAAGGTCGCCACCTGGTCGGCGGGCACGGCATGCTCGTGTGTCGGCGTGTGGGCGTGTACGTCGATGATCACCGGACGAATTCCTGTCTGTCAGCGGAACTGGGACTCCACATCGGCTCGTAGGCGCACGCCGAGGCCGGGACCGTCGCCGAGCCGGACGCGGCGGCCGTCGCTGTCCAGCGGCACGTCGAGGATGTCCTCGGCGTAGTAGTGGGCACCGATGATGTCGCAAGGGAACTCGACGTTCAGGTCCGGGATCGCGCACGCGACGTGCGCCTGCACCGCCGCGCCGATGCCGAGTTCGCCGTTGGACCCGATGATCGAGCCGATACCGAACGTCGCGGCCAGCCGGGCCAGTTCGACCGCGCGGGACGGCCCACCCGCCTTCCCGACGTAGACGCTGACGACGTCCGCGGCGTCGGCGGCGATCACCCGGGTCAGGTCCGCAGCGTCGAACACGGACTCGTCGGCGACGACCGTCGGACCGAGTGCCCGGATGCGGCGCGCACCGGCCAGGTCGCTCGGCTCGCACGGCTGCTCCACGAAGCGCACGTTGAACGGCTCCAGCAGTCGCGCGGCGCGCGCGGCGTCGTGCCGGGTCCATCCGCCGTTGGCGTCGACCGCGAGGAACGCGTCCGGGCCCGCGAGTTCCCGCACCCGCGCCACGCGCGCGGTGTCGGCGGTGAGCCCGGTCCCCACCTTGACCTTGAACGACGAGAAACCGGCCGCCACCGCGGCGAGGTATGCCCGTTCCAACGCGTCGCCGTCGCCGGACAGCGATATCTTGATCGGAATCTCGTCCCGGTAGGGACCGCCGAGTGCCACCGCGAGCGGGACGTTCAGCAACCGGGCCCAGCAGTCCCACAACGCGATCGACACGCCGGCCTTCGTGAACGGGTTCGCCGCGAGGACCGTGTCCATCAGCCGTTCCAGCCGGCCGATCGGTGCCAGCCGACGGCCGACGACGGCGGGTGCGATGACGGTGCGGATCAGATGGTCGGCCGTCGTACCATCCTCGCCACTCCACAGCGGTGTCGCGCTGACCTCGCCGTACCCGTTGGCCACGACGCCGGACGACGTCTGGGCCCGCACCCGCACGAGCAGGAAATCGGACCGGACATGGTCGCCACGAGCTCCGTGCACGGCGAGGTCGGATCGGGCGTCCAGCGTGATCGGCGCGGTTCGCACATCGCGGATGACGGCATCGGCCGGCCCGGTTCCCGCACTCATCGCGGCCAGCCGAGCAGCCGGCGCGGGTTGTCCCACAGGATTGCCCTCCGTTGCGACTCGGTCAGCCCCCAGCCGTCGAACTCCCGCACGCGCGCGACCGCGTAGTCCTGGCCGACTTCCCGGCTCAGGCCGGCGTCGGAGCCGAACAGCACACGGCTGGTGGGACATTCGGCCACGACCCGCCGTCCGGCATAGGGTGGGATCCCGCACAGGCAGATGTGCAGGTTCGGGGTCTCCAGCACCGCCGCGATCGCCTCGCGCCAGGTGTCGTGTAGCCCGGCATGGCCAAGGACGACGGGAACACCGGGATGCCGGCGCGCGAACGCCGCGATCTGGGTAGCCGTGGCGTACGGCGGCGTTCCGTCGTGGCAGAGCATCACACCGCCGTACCGGGCGAGCACCGCACCGACCGGGTCGAGGCTCGGCTCGTGCATGCTGATGCCCTGTAGCCAAGGGTGCAGCTTCAGGCCGCGCAGACCGAACTCGGTGAAGCAGCGGGCCATCTCGTCAGCGGCGTCGGCCCGGCGGGGATTCACGGTACCGAAGCCGACCGTCCTATCCGGACACACGTTGACGAACTCGCCGAGCCTGCGGTTCGCCGTCGTGCTCGGGTCGAACATGCCGTCGTGGCTCAGGACCACGGCGGCGCTGATGCCGGCGGTGTCCATGAACCGGCGGAAATCCTCGGGCGTGAATGCCGCCCCGGTGAGCCAGCTGGTGCTGTGCCACGCGGGACCATGGGTATGGAAGTCGATCACACCAGCGGAAGTGTCCGGATTCATCGGTGGCTCCTTCACAGCACGGCCGCCAGCGCGACGATGCGGTCGGCCAGTACGGCGGCACAGGCGTCGAACCAGCGGCCACCGGCGCGGGCTGCGGCGTCGGCCGGGGTGTCGGTGTAACCGTCGAGCGCCCGCCACCGCGTTTCCGTGTGGATCAGCACGTCGCTCACGTCCGCGACGGCCGGCTGGGTCGGTCTCGTGGGCGGTGTGCCGACCAGTTCGGGTCTCAGGTGCTTGATCAGTGACGTCTCGAACGCGCCGGCATGCCCGGGGACTGGGACCGACGGCTCGGCCGGGTCGGCCGGCGCGAGCATCCAGTAGTCGACATACGCGGCGTGCAGCCGGAGTCTGGTCGACGCCACGTGGGCCGCGCTGTGGCACGGTCCTCGGTTGCCGCCGTGCCCGTTGACGATCAGCACGCGGGACGCCCCGGATCGGCCGATGGATCGCAGGAGATCGACGAGCACCGACGTGGCCGTCTCGTTGGTCAGCGACAGTGTGGCGCCGAACGGGAAGTGGTGGTCCGATGCGCCGAACGGCACGGTCGGCGCGACGACGACGTCGCGTACCGCGCGATCGGCCGCCAACCGCACCGCGGTGGCCGTCACCGCGTCGACGATCATGCCGTCCGTTCCGCTCGGCAGATGTGGACCGTGCTGCTCGACGGCCCCGATCGGCAGCACGACAAGGGATTCGGGCAGGATCGAACCCAGCACCATCCGGTCGCATGTGTGCCACATGTACGCGGTCATCGCCGATCCCCGTGCCGGGCGTCCGGCGTCGATACGTCCTCGGCGGTGGCCACGATGCGCTCCAACAGTTCCAGCGTGGCCACCGCATCGTCCAGCCCGGGCTCCGCGGTCGACCTGTCGCCACGGATCAGTTCGACGAACCGGGCCAGTTGTCGATCGAAGCACCGGCTGGTGCGATCGCCGGGGAATTCGACCACCTCGGTGCCGGCCGCCGTGTGGCGTTCCAGGCGGAACGTCGCGCAGTCCAGCACCGCATACCCCACCTGGCCGAGGACACCGATCTCACAGTGCGGTTGAGCGCCGGTCCACCAGCCGATCTCCACCAGGGCAACGGATCCGTCCGCCCACGACAGCCGGGCGCCGGTGATGTTCGGGTTGCGCAGGTGGTCCTCCGTCCGCAGGCACCAGGCGTCCGTGATGTGTTCCGCGGCCGCGCCCATGAGGTAGGTGAGCCAGTCCAACACGTGCGCGCCCTCATGGATGATCGGCGACCCGTGTGCCATGGTGGCCAGGATGCGGCGCCGGTAGTCACTGTCGTCGGCGTCACTGTCGCCGTCGCGCCTCGGCTCGCCATAGATGTGCGCGCGGATCAGCAGCGGTGTGCCGAGTTCGCGGTTCTCGATCCACGAACTCAACACCGCCATCGCCGGGTCGTGCCGGTAGGTCAGACCCGGCTGTAGCCGCGATCGCTGCTCGACCGGCAGGTCCAGCAGGGTGCGGA
>DATBCR010000712.1:0-1719 GCA_036270375.1 Pseudonocardiaceae bacterium
CACGTCGGCCACCCCCGAAGCTCATGCCGTAGCGGAATGCCCTAAGTCGGCGAACAGTTCGTCCCACGCCGCCGCGACCTGCCGAGCGCACGACTCCGGCGACACCCCGCCCACACCCGTGCCGAGGCCGGGGATCGCGATGCTCCGGATGGCCCGCCGCGCCGTCCGTCCGTCCTCGACCCGCCCGGTCCGCCACAGCCGGAACACCGCCCGCGCCGCCAGGTACGGATGCACCGTCCCCACCGGTAACTGCGTGGCGGGCGCCCGCATGGTCGGCGCGCTGAACAGCCACCCCGGCCGCACCGTCCCAGTCGCCACCACGACGGCCTCGCCGACCGGCAGTTCACCGCCGTGGAACGCCAGCACCGCGCTACGCACCCGCTGCTCGATGCCCGGCCACGCGTTCGAGTACACCGCGTCGATACCGCCGCGCATCAGGCCGAACGAGTTGGCCGGGCTGACCACGGCATCGGCCCCGATCTCCAGGATCGAGCCCTCGTACACCTCGATGTCGGGACGCCCGTCGGCGATGTCCTGCCACGCCTGCGTCATCGCCGGGCTCACCGAACACAGCACGACCCGCGGTGCCTGGACCGGTGCAGCCTGCTCGCCCTCCAAGTCCGCGGTCACGCCGTCAGCATGACATTCCGGCGGCACCCGGCGTAACCAGGAGCGCTACCGGCCGTACGGGTGATCTCCGCCGCATCCCCGGATCGACGCAGCCGACGCTAGGGTGGCCCCGTGTCGCGCATCGCGTACTTCGGCCCAAGGGGAACCTTCACCGAGCAGGCCGCACTCGGTCTGGCGCGGGTCGGCAAGGACGAACTGATACCCGTCGACACCGTGCCCGCCGCGTTGGCCGCAGTCCGCAGCGGCGACTTCGACGCGGCCTGCGTCCCGGTGGAGAACTCCGTCGAGGGCGCCGTCAACGCCACCATGGACGCCCTGATCGACGGCCCGCCCCTGGTCGCGGTCGCCGAGGCCGTCCTGCCGGTCCGGTTCAGCGTCCTCGTGCGGCCCGGCACGACAACCGACGACGTCCGGACGGTCGCCAGCCATCCGCACGCACTCGCCCAGGTCCGCTGCTGGCTGGCCGAACACCTGCCCGGCGCCACCGTGCTGGCCGCCACGTCCACCGCCGCCGCCGCGGTCGCCGTCGCCGACGGCGAGTTCGACGCCGCCGTGACCGCCCCGGTCGCCGCGACGCACTACCCGCTTGCCGCCATGGCCACCGACGTGGCCGACGTGGCGGACGCGGCCACCCGCTTCCTGCTGCTGCGCCGCCCCGGTGAACTGCCGGCCCCGACCGGCGCGGACCGCACGTCGCTCGTCGCGATCACCGCCGACCGCACCGGCGCGCTGGCCGACCTGCTGGTCGAGTTGGCCGAGCGTGGCATCAACCTGACCCGGATCGAGTCCCGCCCGACCAAGGGCCGCCTCGGCGAGTACCGGTTCTTCTTCGACGTCGACGGCCACATCGCGGAGGCCCGGCTCGGCAGCGCGCTGGCCGCACTGCGCCGACGCTGCACGTCGGTCCGGTTCCTCGGTTCGTACCCGCGCGCCGACGGCCTGGCCACCAGCCCCACTCCTGGCACCACGGACGAGGACTTCCTGGCCGCCGACCGCTGGGTGGCCGAGGTGCGCGAGGGGAAGGGCGCGTGACCGGCTTACGGCTCGTCCTGGCACGGCACGCGGAAACCGACGCGAATCTCCGACTGG
>DATBCR010000713.1:0-6919 GCA_036270375.1 Pseudonocardiaceae bacterium
CGCGCCGTCCTGCAACGCCCGGCCGAGGCCCAGCGCGACCACCGCGCCCTGGGAGAATCCGTTCACGTACACGTCGGCCTTCAGATTCCGGCCGAGTTGGTGCGCGGCGGTGCGGGCGGCGTCCAGCATGTCGACGCTGGCGCCGGTCGCGTCGGCGACGTCCAGGTAGGGGTGCAGGCCAGGGCCTGTGCCGAGGCCAACGTAGTCGGGGGCGACGGTCGCGTAGCCGGCGGAGGAGTACAGGTACGAGGCGTACAGGTCGTTGCTCCGGTCGGCGACGGAGGGCGCCTCGTCCCGGCCGGCCATGGTGCCGTGCAAGTAGGTGATGGTCGAGATATCGCGATTGTTCGTGTCCGGTAACACGAATAGGCCGCTGGCCGTTGTCGCTTTTCCGTTTTCGTCGATGGTGCGATATGTCAATCGGTACGCGTGCACCGAGTTCCGCACCTGGTCGGGGGTGAAGGTGAAATTGCCCGCGGTGAGGTCGTCGATGATGGTGTTGCGGGAAGCGCTGCTGATCGGCGTGATGTCGATCAGGTCGCCCCGGTGCGGAGGTCTCGCTTGGGCGGGGATGGTGAGCGCGGCGGTCGCGATCAATCCTATGCAGACGGCCGCGCCGAATCGCCTGCCCGCTATTCGGATTTTCATGAATCCGACGCTAGGTCGCGCCCATTTCGTCCGGAAGCAGGTTTTGCCCACCTCGACGGTAGGGAGAACCCCCCGCTATGGCTGCTGTTCGACGGGGATGACCAGCGCGGTCGCGATCGCGGCGATGCCCTCGCCTCGGCCGGTCAGGCCGAGTCCGTCGGTGGTCGTGCCGGTCACCGAAACGGGGCCGCCGATGGCGGCTGAAAGTACCTCGGCCGCCTCCGCCCTTCGCTTGCCTATCTTCGGTTTGTTGCCGATGACCTGCACCGCGGCATTGCCGACGGCGAAGCCGGCCTCGGCCAGTCGACGTCGAACCTCGGCAAGGAACTCCACCCCGTGCACACCGGCCCAGCGCGGATCCGACGTTCCGAACACGGCACCGAGATCACCGAGTCCCGCGGCGGAGAGCAGCGCGTCGCACAGCGCGTGCACGGCGACATCGCCATCGGAATGGCACGCGCAGCCGTCCGCGTCGGCCCAGCGCAGACCGGCCAGCCAGCATTCCCGGCCGGGCTCGATGGGATGCACGTCGGTGCCGATGCCAACTCTTGGGGTCATTGAGCACTGTCTTTCGCGAAGGCCAGGTCGAACGAGGTGCGGATGGCGCGCGCGGCCGGATGCACGGGGATCGTACGGGTGCCGGGCGGCAGCCGGTCCCAGGTGGGCCGGCCCCCGGACCAGAGGTCGGCGGCGAAGCCGATCGGGGATTGGATGACGCGCAGCGTCGCACGGTCGGGTGTGTCGATGATCACGCCGGATTCGTCCAGCTCCTTGACCGTGTCCGTGCACGGCAGCACCGGAACGACCGAGGGTGCGCCCGCCGCGGTTTCCTCGACAACCCTGCGGATCAACTCCGGCGGGGCGAACGCGTGGCGTGGCGCGTGGACAAGCACAACTGAAGTGACTGATGTTGCGGATGTGATTACCGGCAATGCGCTCGCGACGATCGAATTCACTGATTCGAATGCGCTTTTCTCGACGCCGATCACTCGAATCGATTCTTCGGTGATCGCGTTGATCGCTTCGCCAATCGCGTCCACTTCGGAGGAAGGAACGACGACGCCGACCAGATCGATACAGCCGGACGCCAACAGATTCCGCAACGCTGGTCCGAGCAGAGTAATGCCGAAATCGGCCGCGAAAGTATCGCCGAACTGGCCAGTGCGTCCGGTTACAGGCACCAGCGCGACAACGGTCATCGCCTCACCGGTCTGCGATCGGGCGTACTGGCCAATTCGGGCTATGTGGTTTCAGACGCCAGTGGTGAGGACCTCGTCGAGGAGAACCTCGGCCTTGTCCTCGTCGGTACCCTCTGCCAGCGCGAGCTCGCTGACCAGTATCTGTCGTGCCTTGGCCAGCATCCGCTTCTCGCCTGCGGACAGGCCGCGGTCCTTCTCGCGTCGCCAGAGGTCGCGCACCACTTCGGCCACCTTGTTCACATCGCCGGAGGCGAGCTTCTCGAGGTTGGCCTTGTACCGACGAGACCAGTTGGTCGGCTCCTCGGTGTGGGGGGCCCGCAACACATCGAAGACCCGGTTCAGGCCCTCCTGGCCGACGACGTCCCGCACACCGACGATCTCGGCGTTGTCTGCGGGTACGCGAACGGTCAGATCGCCTTGGGCGACCTTCAGGACGAGGTACTTCTTCTCCTCGCCCTTGATCACGCGGGTCTCGATAGCTTCGATGAGAGCGGCACCGTGGTGCGGGTAGACGACGGTCTCTCCGACCTTGAAAACCATGTGTCCTCTGCCCCTTTCGCTTCTCCTATCCTAACACGTCCCGCAATCCCCGCGCACCGGCCGGCTGGTTCGTAAGCGCAGGTCAGGGGGCCATTCGGGGGTTGACAAATCGGCTGGCCACGTGCTGGGGCCGGGCCGGTAACCGCCCGTTGGCGCCATTGTGGACGCAAGCCGCCGCCGGTGGCGGGTGTCGTGCCGATCACCGGCACGGGTACCGCGTGCCGTGCGGGCGAGGTGTCCCGGTTACGCTTCCGCCGAATGGCTGGTCACCCAGGAAGGACCCCGCAACCGTGAGCCGCGCTGCGCTTCCCACCACCACGCGTCGGCGAGTTGTCGCCGGTCTGGTGCCCTCGGTGCTCGGTATCGGCCTGGCAGCCGTACTGACCGGCTGCGGTGCCGGCCAGATCACCCAGACCAACACCCAGTCCGCGTCCGTGAACGGTGCCAGCGGCAACGCGGGTCCGATCGCGATCCGCAACGCCCAGCTCGCCTTCCCGACCGACAACAAGCAGGGAGTCCTTGCGCCCGGGTCGAGCACGATGCTGATCGTCACCATCGTGAACACCGGGCTGACGCCGGACGCGCTGGTCAAGGTGAACTCGCCGGCCGTCACGAGTGTGCTGCTCGATGGGTCGCCGACCGGGATCGCGCCGCTGCCAGGCAACTTCGCCGTCTCATCGGGCCTCGACCCGGACGATGGCACGATCGCCGCACCGGCCTCCAGCGCGCCGACGATGTCCTCGGTGGCACCGGCATCGACATCGGCGGCCAGCACGTCCACCGGCACCGGCACGTCGACCAGCACGAGCACGTCGACCGCCACCAGCACGTCGACCACCACCAGCACGTCGACCACCGCGACCGGCAGCGCGAGCGCCAGTGTGAGCGCGACGCCGAGCGTGCCCCCGACGCCGGGTCGGGTGACGATCGAGCTGGTCGGCATCAAGTCGATCAACGGCCAGCCGCTGCGTGCCGGTATGACCATCCCGATCACGTTCTACTTCGCGCGCGCCGGCCAGGTCACCATCGGCCAGGTGCCGATCTCCGCGCCCGCCGACGCCACCGTCGTGACCACACCGTCCGTCAGCAACTGAGCCGGGCCGCGCGCGTCCGATCGGCCGTGTCGGTCCGTCCGGCTAGGTTTCCCCGGTGACCACCAGCAAAACCCGCCCGGCCAGGGCCGCCTACCGCTGTGCCGAGTGCGGGCACGAGGTGGCCAAGTGGGTCGGGCGGTGCGCGGAGTGCCAGGCGTGGGGGACCGTCGAGGAGATCGCGGCGGCCCGGCCCGCACTCGCAAGGCTGCGCACGGCCGGCCCGCCACGCGTCCCGGCCCGGCCGATCGGCCAGGTGGACATCGAGGTCGCACGCGCCCGGTCGACCGGCGTCGACGAACTCGACCGGGTGCTCGGCGGCGGCATCGTGCCCGGTTCCGTGGTGCTGCTGGCCGGTGAGCCGGGGGTCGGCAAGTCGACGCTGCTGCTGGAGGTCGCGCACCGCTGGGCCGCCGGTTCGGGTCGGCCGTCGCTCTACATCACCGGCGAGGAGTCCGCCGGCCAGGTGCGTCTGCGGGCCGAGCGCACCGGCAACCTGCACGACGAGCTGTACCTGGCCGCGGACGGCGAACTGTCCGCGCTGCTCGGGCACGTCGACGCGGTTCGCCCCGGCCTGTTGATCGTGGACTCGGTGCAGACGGTCTCCTCGGTGGACGTGGACGGCAGCGCGGGCGGCGTGACACAGGTCCGTGCGATGGCGGCGGCGCTGGTCGCGCTGGCCAAGGAGCGGGACCTGCCGGTGGTGCTGGTCGGCCACGTCACCAAGGACGGTTCGGTTGCCGGCCCTCGGCTGCTGGAGCACCTTGTGGACGTGGTGCTGCACTTCGAGGGCGACCGGCATTCCACGCTGCGGCTGGTGCGGGGCGTGAAGAACCGGTTCGGCCCCGCGGACGAGGTGGGCTGTTTCGAGCTGCGCGAGGACGGCATCGTCGGCGTGCCGGACCCGAGTGGGCTGTTTCTCAACCGCCGGGACGTGGACGTGGCCGGCACGGCGATCACCGTGGTGATGGAGGGCAAGCGGCCGCTGCTGTCCGAGGTGCAGGCGCTGGTGGCCAAGTCGTACCTGCCAGCGCCGAGGCGCGCGGTCAGCGGGCTGGACTCGGCACGGGTCTCGATGGCGTTGGCGGTGCTGGACAAGCGGGCCAAGCTGCGGCTGGGGGAGCAGGACGTGTACGCGTCCACGGTCGGCGGGATGCGGGTGATCGAGCCGGCCGCGGACCTCGCGGTGGCGCTCGCGGTCGCGTCGGCCTACCGGGACACGCCGATCCCGTCCGGGCTGGTGATGATCGGCGAGGTCGGGCTGGCCGGCGAGGTACGACGGGTGCCGAACGTGGCGCGGCGGCTGGCCGAGGCGATCCGGCTCGGCTTCACGACGGCCCTCGTGCCGCCGGACTCGGGTGACCTGCCGCCGGACGTGGAGTGCGTCGTGGTGCCGGACCTGGGTTCCGCGCTGGCCGCGTTGGACGGCTGACCGGGCCACCGGCGTTCGGTGGCCCGGTCAGTTTCCCCTCCGGTCAGTGCGTGCTGGTGATCGAGTTCACCACCGACGTGGTGACCGAGCTGGAGTCCGTCACCGCGCCGGCCGCGAAGCCGGGGACGGCTTTCAGTGCGATGGTCCGCTCGCCGATGAACTGGCCGGTCACCGGATCGACGATGATCTCCTGCCGGGTCGGGCTCTCCTTGTCGTCGATGCCCATGGCGACCCCGGTGCGGCCGTTCAGCGTGGCGACGCGCTGGGTCACGGTCAGGTCGGGCAGCAGCGCGAGGGCCTGGTAGAGCACCGCCCGGACGTTCGCGGGGACGAGACCGCCGCGCAGCGCGTCGGCGACGTACGTGACCAGTTCGGCGTCGCCACGGCCGTTGCCGCTCTTGGCGTTGGGCGCGTCGGTCCGCAGTCGGTTCAGCATGCCCTGCGGGTCCTTGGGCAGGCTCGCCAGCCAGGCCGGTGTCGGGCTCTGCCAGCCGGTCCGGGTGGCCGCTTCCGCGCAGGACGGCGACGCGTTGCCCATCGGGTAGAAGTCACCGCACGGTGCGGTGAGGACACCGGTCGGCCAGCCGCCGTCGAACGGGATGCCGTCCGCCATCGCCTCCTGCTCGGTGCCGATCACCCAGACCCGCTTGCCGGTCAGCGAGCGGCGCTGTGCCCAGGTCTGGGTCTGGTCGGCCGGTACCCAGGTCTCGATCACGTTCTCGGCCAGGTACTCGAAGGTCTTCGTGGTGCGTGGCCCGCCGTTGATCGTGGCCGACCACCAGGCGTCCTCCTTGATGTAGAGGTATTGGCCGGGACGCAGTGCGGGGTCCTGTTCGCCGATCACCGCCGTCGCCGCCCGGAGCAGGGTCGACGCCGCGGGCCCTTTCGGGGTGATGGATCCGCTTCCCAGGCTCGGGTTCGAGGTGACGCCACGGGTCCCCGGATTCTGGGCCAGCAGCGTGCCAGCCGTCAGCAGTGTGACCACCGCGGCGGCGGCCGCCCAGTATCGCCAGTGTTGGCGGGCTTTCCGTGGTTCCGGTGCGATCGGGATCGGCTGGTCGAGCGCGGTGTAGAGGGCGGTTCGGGCGGCGGCCAGGCTCGGCTCGCCGGTGGGTGCGCGGTGCAGGTCGGCCAGGGCCGCGTTGAGTTCGTCCTCGGTCCAGATCGGGTGCACGTTCGCCAGGTCAGCCACGGGTGTCCTCCCCGAGTGTGGTGGCCGGTTCGAGGGTCGCGGCGCTGGCCCGCAGCCAGCGGCGGACCCGGTGCAGGCGGGAACGCACCGTGCCGGCCGGGATGTCGAGTGCCTGGGCGATCTCGGTCGGGCTCAGGCCGGCCCAACTGGTCAGCAGCAGGACCTCACGGTCGTCGGCGGACAGCACGGCGAGCGCGCCGGCCAGTCGGGCGACCATGCGCTGCGCGTCGAGCCGTTCGGTAACCCGGTTCTCCGGGCCGTCAGCTGCTGCCGGGCCGGTCAGCCGGGCGGTGGCGCGCAGCGCGCGGACCTCGTCCCGGACGTGGCGGCGCAACAGGTTGCTCGCGATGCCGTAGAGCCAGGCGCGGACGCCGGCCACTGCCGGGTCGTAGCGGTGCCGTTGGCCGAACGCGGTGAGGAACGTGTCGGACACCAGGTCGTCGGCGATGGTCGTGCCGACGCGTCGGGCCAGGTAGCGGTGCAGTGGTGCCGCGTGGTCGTCGAAAAGCCGGCCGAACACGGCGGCGGGATCGGGGCCGGCGAGGTCGGGTCGTTCGGGCTCGGGTGGATCGTCCCCGGACGGTTCGGGGGACGGCCTGGTCATGGTCACACCCCTACTTGCCCGGCGCCGTGCTGAGCGTTGCAGCCTGGCCCAGCGTTGCACGCCGGGCCAGCACCGGCGATCAGGTGTCCAGCAGTTGGGCGCAGCGGATCAAACCCAAATGCGAATACGCCTGCGGATGATTCCCCAACGACCGCTCCGCAATCGGATCATACTCCTCCGGCAACAACCCCGTCGGCCCCGCCGCATCCACCA
>DATBCR010000714.1:0-37417 GCA_036270375.1 Pseudonocardiaceae bacterium
CTCGTCCAGGAAGATGATCTCGGGCCGGCCGATCAGCGTTATGGCCAGATCCAGCTTCCTGCGCATACCCCCGGAATAGGTCGACGCCATCTTCTGGGCCGATTCGGTCAGGTCGAATCGCTCCAGCAAGTCCGTGACTACCCGCTTGGCTTCGCCGGAGCTCAACCGCTTGAGGTCCGCCATCAGCTGGAGGTTCTCCTGGCCGGTCAGCAGTTCGTCGACCGCCGCGTACTGGCCGGCGAGGCCGATCCGTTGCCGTACCTCGCGTGCCTGTCGCACCACGTCGTAGCCGGCGACGCGTGCGGTGCCGGCGTCCGGCTCAAGCAGCGTGGCCAGGATGCGCACCGTCGTCGTCTTGCCGGCGCCGTTCGGGCCGAGCAGGCCGAGCACCGTGCCCGCGCGGACGGCCAGGTCGACGCCGGCGAGGGCGTCGTGCTTCCGGTAGGACTTGCGCAGGCCCTCGGTCTCGATCGCGTATTCGACGTTTTTCATGACGTCGCGGCGTTCTGCTGCTCCCGCAGGCTGCGGGGTCGCATGTCAAGCCAGTTCTGCTCCACATAGGACAGTGCGTCCGCCCTGCTGCTCGCCGGCAGCGCCACCCGCCAGCCGGCCGGCACCTCGGCGAACGCCGGCCAGAGCGAGAACTGGTCCTCGTGATTGACGAGCACTACGAACGTCCCGTCCTGGTCGTCGAACGGATTGGTCACTTCCGCCACGGCACACCTCCGCCATCGCCGTCATCGCCGTCGTCGGCGGATTTCAGCTTCGCGGGCGGGGCTGACGGACCGCTGACAGTGGACTGAGCCGATCCGCCGGCCACCGCGAGCAGTGCGGGCACCGTGAGCACGACGAGCACCGACCCGACCAGAACACCCACGCCGGCCGCAAGGTCGGCCACCGCCGCGACGCAGCCAGCGCCGGCCGCCGCGATGACGGTGGTCGGTGCCGTCGACAGGACCGCCCATTCGATCGCCGGACCGAGGGCACTGCCGGTCAGCGTCGCGGCACGCATCCGGCCGGCCAGCAGCAGCACAGGCACCGGCAGCGTGATCAGTCCCGGAATCGTTGCCAGGAAAGGAATCCCGGCGATGCGCAGCGCCGCGACCGCCACCGCGAGCAGGACCGCTGCCAGCGCGAGCGACGGCGCGGGATGCCGGACCGACAACCGGCCGACGAACGACGCCACACGGTTCGGGCGGGCGCGGACCGGGCCGCCGTACCAGGCCAACAGCGCCGGAATCACGGTGCCGGCCGCGCACAGTGCGGTGCCGGTGGCGACGAGGGCGGCGAAGGATGCGTTCAGCCCGGCGAACAGCGCGGCCGGCAGAACGACGACCAGCCCCGCCGCCACCACGATTCCGCCGGTGGTCGAGATCGTGACCCGGCCGGCGTAGCGGCGCGAGTTGGCCCGCTCGGTGCGGAACCGGCGCAACAGCGCGGCCGCGTACACGATCGCGAGCCCAGCGGCCGCTCCGCCGACCAGTGGGCCGTCGGCCGGATGAACGGCGGAGCACAGGCCAGCGGCGGCCACACCGGTACCGGCGGCGACGACGGCCAGGACAACGGCGGCACCGACCGTGCCACACACCAGCAGTGCCGCCAGCAGCAGCACAGGCGGACCGTCGAGCACGGTGTGGGCACCAAACCCGGTGTGCGGGCCGAAACCGCCGACGACGGTCGCCGCGGCCACACACAGCGTCCAGACCGCGACGGCCAAGCCGGGGTGGGTCGCGCTCCACATCGGCACCGCGGACAGACGGGACTGGTAGCGCACAGGTCGCTCCTTCGAGCCGGCAGGGCGAGCGACGGCCGAACGGACGCCGGACGCCGAGACGGCGAGTGGGTGGCACCCGAACCGGATGCCACCCACTCCTGGAAGGGAATCTTCAGTACACGGGCGGGTTCTGCGGTATCAGGCCGCACGGGACGCACACCACGCACAACGTCGGTCCCCCGGGCGGGCTGAGGACGGACAGATAGCCGTCGAACGCGGCCAGCCGTTCCTCCACCCCACGCAGGCCGGAGCCCCGGCTCGGATCGGCGCCACCGCAGCCGTCGTCGGTGACCTCGATGCGCAGCATGTCGTCGCGGTAGCCGATCGCCACCCCCACCTTCTGGGCGTGGGCGTGCTTGACCACGTTGTTCAGCAGTTCCGACACCGTGAAGTAGGCGGCGGACTCCACCGGCGGCACCAGCCGGCCCGGCAGGTCGGACGTGACGTCGATGTGCAGCGGGCAGTCCATGGCCAGTGCCCGCACGGCGTCGGCGATACCGCGGTCGGCCAGCACCGGCGGATGGATGCCGCGCACCAGGTCGCGCAGCTCGCTCAGTGCCTTCGCCGAGTTCGCCTTCGCCTCCGTGAGCAGCGCTCTGGCCGCCCCGGGGTTCTTGTCCAGCAGGCTTTCCGCCGCCGACAGCGTCATGCCCATCGCGACCAGCCGCACCTGCGCGCCGTCGTGCAGGTCGCGCTCGATCCGGCGCAGTTCGGCCGCCTGGGTGTCCACAACGGACGATCGGGTCTGGGTCAGATGCCGGACCCGGTTGTTCAGCAGTTCGTTCTCGGTCGGGCGCAGCCACTTGCGGGTCAGCTGGAAGTACGAGCGGACAAGCGACCGGGCGACGAGCGGCGCCGCGATGATCTGCACGACACCGAGGATCGCCGACAGGATCGCGGTGAACTCGCTGTTGAGCGGGATGAACCCGTAGAAGCTGTCGTGCCAGATCGCCGCCCGCTGCCGCCAGATGAATGGCATCGCGAGACCGATCACGCCGTCGATCACCAGTGCCGCCGGCACCAGTGGGATCAGGGCGCCGCTCCACGGGTCGACGATCGTCCACAGCAGCTCGCGCCAGGTGGCGCTGTCGCCGATCAGCCAGTGGGTGCGCCGCCATGCCGCGCCGAAGCCGGTACCGAAGTCCGGCATCGGCCTGTCGGGCGCCGGAATCGTGACGCCCGACCATTCAAGGGCCAGCCGGCGCTCCACCCGGGCCAGCCCGCGGACCGCGCCGAACGCGGACGGTGCCAGCGGGATGCCGATGCCGAGGAAACACAGGCACGCGACCAGCCCCACCCAGAGGGCGAGAAACGCGCCGGAGAGCGACAGCGCGAACAACCCGGCACCCCGCATGATGTAGGTGATGCCGTTGCCCGGCCGCCTCGGCTGACCGTTCACCGCCATGTCGCTCCGCTTTCCCGTTCGGACCGCCGTGCCATTGTTCGTGCTATTGCTCGTCAACATGATTACATCCTGACCGTCGTAGCGGCGGAAATCGGTAGCACCAGTACCCCTGTTTCCGGTGTCGACATCGTCATCACGTGGCCGCGCGGTAGCGGCGGAAGCTCAACACCGTGGTCACCGACAGCAGGGCGAACAGGGACACCATGGCCACCACGCCGGGCTGGTGCCCGGTGAACCCGCTCGCCGGCGCGACCGGATCGCCCCACAGCAGGCGGACCTGGTTGGTCACCGAACTGACCGGATTCCACGCCGCGACCGGCCGCAACCACCCCGGATACTGGCTGACCGCGAGAAACGCGCTGGACAGGAACGAGAACAGCACGACGACCAGGGCACCGACCGAGTCGATCGTCTCCGGACTACGGCACACCAGGCCCACCAGGACCCCGACCCACAGCATGACGAAGATGAACGCCGCCAGCACGCCGACACCGGCCAGCACCGGCAGGACGCTCGTATGTACGCGCCAGCCGAGCCCGAGGCCGACGGCCAGCACGACAGCGAGCGCGAGCAGCGACAGCACCAGATCCGCCAGCGTGTGGCCGATCAGCACCGCGATCCGGGAGATCGGCAGCGACCGGAACCGGTCGACCAGTCCGCCGCGCAGGTCAAGTGCCACCGAGATCGCGGTCGGTCCGACGCTCGCGAGTCCGACCTGGGCCGCGGCCCCGGCCATCAGGTACTCCGGGTACGAGCCGCCGCCCGGCACCACGATCGAGTTCTTGAACAGGTAACCCATCGCGATCATGGTGACCAGCGGGTTCATGATCACCCCGACCAGCCGGCCGGGGGCGCGGCGCAGGTGGCGCAGCCGCCTGCCGGCGAGGGAAAGGATCTCCGCGCCGGTGACGGCGGGTCCGGTCGGTAGCGGCTGCCGGGTGGGGTGCATTGAAACGGTTGCTGCGGTCATCAGGTCAACTGCTTCCTTTTCGCTGGTCATTGCTGGCCATTGGTTTGGATCATTCGCTCTCCGCACCGGCAGTTGCCTGCGGTGCTGGAGTCCTGGTCCGGCAGTCTGGACCGGTGGCGACCTCGTTCCTGGATGATCTGCTTGACCCGCCAATGCGGGGTGTACAGGCCGATGTCGGGATCGGCGGCTCAATCCAGGACGTTGATCGCTGCGGCCTGGTCGACGTCCCACGCAACCCCGCACAATGTGCGGTGAAGCCGATCCCCGTCACGAACACCGAGAGTGCTCGTGCCGGGATGACTTGCAAGGCGTAGGCCGCGCTGACCAGCCGCACCACAGAACATCTGCGGTCCGACACGTCGTGTAGCGCTTGTCCGGTGAGCAACGTGGCGTAGTGGCATCGGTCGGTGTCGCCCATCGACATTCCCCCCAATATCGCACATGTGTTCGATTCCAGTTAACGTCGAGGCGTCGACTGTGCGCAAGCAACAGTGATCGAACGAGTGACAACGACACGACCCCATACACGCCCCACAGTGCATATGTTTCGTCAGGCACAAGTAAGAAAGCACGTCCTGCTCACGGCTCCCTGGTCGGCTGAATCTCGTATGTCCGTTGGGAAAGACGGGCCAGGCTCGCACCGACGATCCGGCCGATCGCGGCCCGCGCGGCGGGATGCAACATGTGGTCGTGGTCGGCCGGGACGTCGTGGCGGACGATCGGCCCGGCAACGTGCGGCACCCAGCGGCGGACCCGGTTGGCCGCCTCGCGCTGTGAGATGCCTTCCGTCGCGACGAAGACATCGAGGCCGCCGGGGCGCCGGGCCGGCGTGAACTCCGTGGCCAGGCGGGTGTACTCGGCCATCGCGGTGAGCAGTCGGGGCAGTCGGGCCGCGTCGACGGCCGCCATGATGCCGCCGCGATCGCGCAGCAGGGCCAGCACGCCGTCCCGGGTGAGCACCTCGTCGGACAGGCCGGCGCTGTCGAAGCCGACGTTGTCACAGAACTTGGCCAGCAGTTCCCGTTCGGTCGCGACATGCGTTGCGGTGTCCGGGAAACTGTCGATGGCGGCCACGTAGTCGACCCGCTCCCCCATCGCCGCGAGCAGCGCGGCCATGTCGTGTGCGAGCAGGCCGCCGAACGACCAGCCGAGCAGGTGGTACGGGCCACTCGGCTGGATTTCCCTGACCAGCCGCACGTATTCGACGGCGAGATCGGCGAGGTCGCCCGCGATCGGGGCGCCGGTGTCGATGTGCGGCGACTGGATGCCGTAGATCGGGCGGCGCGGGTCGACGTGCTCACCGAGCCCGAGGTACGGCAGGCTCAGCCCGAGTCCACTGTGGACGCAGAACAACGGTGGCAGGTCACCGGTCGGGCGGATCGGCAGCACGGTGGCGAACGGATCGACGTCGACACCGACGCGTTGGCCGCCGACCTCGGCGACCGTGGCGAGGCCGGCAGGCGTGCGGTGCACGAACAGGTCGGCCACGTCCACCAGCACGCCCGCCCGGGCCGCCCGGTCGACGACCTGCAGCGAGCGGATGCTGTTGCCACCGGCGGCGAAGAAGTCGATATCCATGCCAACGCCGGAGATGCCAAGCACGTCCGCGAACACGTCGCACAGGATCCGCTGCACCGCGGTCTCGGGTTGGCGGGCGTCACGGGTGTCGATCACCGGTGCCGGCAGCCGGCCGCGATCCACCTTGCCGCTGGGGCTGGTCGGAAATTCGGTCAGCCTTACGACGTAAGACGGCACCATGTAGTGCGGCAGCCTGGCCTCCGCGAACTCACGCACCGAACGGGCCAGTTCGACGGAATCGGACTCGGTGATCACATAGGCGACCAGGGTGTCGTCGCGAACCGTTGCCGTCGCGGCGATCACGGCGGGATGGGCCGCGATCGTCGACTCGATCTCGCCGAGTTCGATGCGGAAACCACGCAGCTTGACCTGCTGGTCGGACCGGCCGACGAAGTCCAATTGGCCGTCCGGCAGCCAGCGGACCAGGTCGCCGGTGCGGTAGATCCGGCCACCGGGCGGGCCGAGCGGGTCGGCAACGAAGCGTTCCGACGTGAGACCTGCCCGGTTCAGGTAACCCCTGGCCAGGCCGCCCGCGACGTACAGTTCGCCGACGACGCCGACCGGCACCGGCCGCAGCCGCGCGTCCAGCACGGCAACGCGATGTCCGGTCACCGGCCGGCCGATCGGCGGCCGGGCGGCACCGGACAGCGGATCGCTGACCGTCGCCCACACTGCGGTCTCGGTCGGGCCGTACAGGTTGAGCAGCATGCGACCGGCCGACCAGCGGGCCGCGACCTCCGGCGGGCACGCCTCCCCGGCGACCGCGAGGACGAGATCGGTCGGCAGGTCGCGGTCGGCCGGCATGGTGCCGAGGACGACCTGTGGCAGCACGGTGTGCGTGACGGCGGCGCGGGTGATCGCGTCGGCCAGCCGCGCACCGGTGCGGTCGGCGTCGGCCAGCAGCACAAGCGCACCGCCGGTGAACACCGAACCGCACAGCTCCCACACCACGGCGTCGAAAATGGGCGACGCGAACTGCAGCATCCGGACCGGACGGCCGGTGCCGACGTACGCGGCCATCGCGTGGCCGAGCCCGGCCGCGGCGGAATGCGGGATGACGACACCCTTCGGCCGGCCGGTCGAGCCGGACGTGTAGATCACGTAGGCGGGGTGGTCCGGTGACAGCGGCGCGGTCCGGTCGGTGTCGGTCAGGTCGGTGGCCAGACCGGTGGTCGCGTCGGTGTCGTTCGGCGACACCACCGGCAGGCCGGCCGCGTGCAGTCCGGCGGACGTCTCGGGCACGGCGATGCCGCAGACCGGCCGCGCGTCGGCGAGCACGTAGTCGATCCGGTCCTGCGGCAGCGTCGGGTCGATCGGCAGGAACGCGGCGCCCGCCTTCAGGACAGCGAGCACGGCGACCACGAAGTCCGGCGTGCGGGGCAGCGCGAGCGCGACGAACGCCTCCGGGCCGACACCCCGCCGCACCAGGACCCTGGCCAGCCGGTTGGCCCGCGCGTCGATGTCGCGGTAGGTCAGTTCCGCGCCGTCGCACACCACGGCGATGGCGTCCGGCGTGTGCAGCACGTACCGGTCGAACATGCCAGGCAGCGTGTCGCCGACGGGCGTGGCGGTCGGACCGGCCCATACCCGGGTCACCAGGTTGGTTTCCTGTTCGCTCAACAGGTTCAGCCCGCTGATCCGAGTGTCCACTTCGGTCACGACGGCCCGCAGCACGGTGAGCAGCCGACCCGCGATCGACTCGGCCGTGGCATGCGTGAACAGGTCTGTGCTGTACTCCAGCCAGCCGTCAAGGCCCGAGGGTGCGCCGTTGTCGGTGTGCTCGTCGAACTGGAAATGCAGGTCGCACTTGGCCGACGTGCCGACGATCGGTTCGACGGCGGCGGTGATGCCGGGCAGGTCGAACTCCGGTTGCCGGTAGTTGCCGAACACCAGCGCCACCTGGAACAGCGCCTCCCGCGCCAGGCTGCGGTCCGGGTTCAACGCCTGGACCACCCGCTCGTACGGCACGTCCTGGTGCGCGTACGCGGCGAGATCCGTTTCCCTTGCCCGCCGGACGAGTTCCGCGAACGTCGGGTCGCCGGACGCGTCGACGCGCAGCACGAGCGTGTTCACGAACAGGCCGACCATGTCCGCGAGCGCGTTGTCGGTGCGGCCGGCGATCGCGGTGGCCAGCGGGATGTCCGTCGCGCCGGTGAGTTTCGCCAGCAGGGTGGTGAGCGCGGCCTGGCACACCATGAACAGCGTCGAATCGGCTTTCCTTGCCAGCGCGACGAGATCGCGGTGCAGTTCCGGCGGCACCGCGAAAGCCACCGAGCCGCCGCGATGGGTGGTGATCGGAGACCTTGGGTGGTCGGTCGGCAGGGCCAGTTCCGGCGGCAGGTCGGCCAGCGCGGTGCGCCAGTAGTCCAACTGCCGGTTCAGTTCGCTGTCCGGGTCCGCTGGGCTGCCGAGCACCTGGTCGCGGTGCCACATCGTGTAGTCGGCGTAGCGGACCGGCAGCGGCGCCCAGTTCGGCTCGACGCCGGCCAGCCGCGCCCGGTAGGCCGTGCCGAAGTCACGCATCAGTGGCACGGCGGACCAGCCGTCCGCGACGATGTGGTGCGCGACGACGAGTAGCACGTGCTCGGTCGGGGCCAGCCGGAACAGCCGTGCCCGCACGGCAAGCCCGTCGGCGAGGTCGAAGTCGCGCACCGTCTCGGCGGCCAGCCGGCCCGGCAGGTCGGCGGGCGCGACATCGGAAACCGGCAGTTCGACACCGTCGATTTCCAGGACCTGTTGGCGTGGTTCGCCGTCGACGGCCGGGAACACCGTGCGCATCGCGTCGTGCCGGGCCACCACGTCGGTGAACGCCTGCCGGACGGCGGCGACGTCGAGCTCGCCGGACAGCCGGATCGCAAGCGGCACATGGTAGACGCCGTGCGCGGCGCCGAGCCGGTTGACGAACCACAGCCGGATCTGCGCCGGCGACAACGGAACCACGTCGGGCAGGACGCCCAGCCGCAACGCCGGACGCGGGCCGTCCGCCGCCGCGATCACCCGCGCCAGGCCGGCCGGGGTCGGCGCGCGGAACAGTTCACGGACCGGTAGTTCGACGCCGAACACCGCACGTACGCGGCTGACCAGCGCCGTACCGAGCAGCGAATGCCCACCGAGGTGGAAGAAGTCGTCGTGCACGCCGACCGACGGCAGCCGCAGCACGTCCGCGAACAGGCCGCACAGCAACTGTTCGGCGGGCGCTTCGGACTGCTGGGTATCGGCCACCGCGAGATCGGGTTCGGGCAGCGCGTTGCGGTCGGTCTTGCCGCTCGGGGTCATCGGGAACCGGTCAAGCACCATGATCGTCCCCGGCACCATGTACTCGGGCAGCGCGGCCGACAGGTGCGCGGCCAGCGTCGCGCGGTCCGGCGGGGCGGCCGGATCGGCCGGCACGACGTAGCCGATCAACCGCACGTCGGCCGGCCCGTACTCGCGGGCGACGACGGCGGCCCGCTGCACGTCCTGGTGCGCGGACAGCACCGACTCGATCTCGCCGAGTTCGATCCGGAAACCGCGCACCTTCACCTGGTGGTCGGTGCGGCCGAGGAATTCCAGCCCGCCGTCGGACCGCCAGCGCACGATGTCACCGGTGCGGTACATCCGGGTGCCGGGACCTCCGAACGGGTTGGCGACGAACCGGGTCGACGTCAGGTCGAACCGGTTGAGGTAGCCGCGGGCGACGCCGACACCGCCGACGTACAGCTCACCGGGCAGTCCCGGCGGGACCGGCCGCAGCGCCGCGTCCAGCACGTAGTGCGTGTAGTTGGCCATCGGGCCGCCCAGCGACACGCCGATGCGGTCGGCGGTCAGTTCCGTTGCCGTGCACCAGATCGTCGCCTCGGTCGGGCCGTAGACGTTGTACACCTCGCGGGCGCCCGCGATCAGCGCTTCGGCGAGCGGTTCCGGCAGCGCCTCGCCGCCGGTGATCACCCGCACGGCGGACAGGTCGGCGCCGACGGCGATCAGTGACTGCCAGCGGCTCGGCGTCGCCTGCACGACGGTCGCGCGGGACGTGCCGATCAGCTCGGCGAGCGCGGCCGCGTCCGTTGCGACGTCGTCGTCCGCCATGACGAGTTCCGCGCCGACCAGCAGCGGCATGAACAGTTCCGCGTTGGAGATGTCGAAGCCGAACGTGGTCGCGGACACCAGCCGGTCGGATTCGTCAAGGCCGAACCGGTCGCACATGTCGAGCAGAATGTTGGCCAGCGCGTTGCGCGGCACGACGACGCCCTTGGGCTTGCCGGTCGAGCCGGACGTGTAGATCACGTACGCCGGACTGTCCTCTATGGACTCCACTGGCTCGCGCCCGACGGCGTCCGCCAGCACGGCCGGATCGTCCAGCAGGAGTGTCGGTGTGCCGGCAAGACTCGTTTCGGCCAGCTTCGCCGATGTAGCGCTGTCACTGAGCACCAGCACGGGTGCCGCGTCGGACGCCATCGCGCTGATCCGGTCGACCGGGTGGTGCGGATCGATCGGCAGGTACGCCGCGCCGCTGGACAAGACCGCGATCGCGGCCACCACCAGGTCGATACCGCGCGGCAGGGCGATCGCGATCAACCGCTCCGCACCGGCACCACGGGCCAGCAGGGCGTCGGTCAGCAGGCGCACCCGCGCGTACAGGTCGCGGTAGGTCAGGGTCTCGGCGCCGCAGCGCACCGCGATCGAGTCCGGCGTGCGCAGGGCTTGGGCGGCCAGCATCGCGGGCACGGACGCCGAACCGAAGTCACGGCCGGTGTCGTTCCAGGTGTCCAGAACGAGTTCGCGGTCCTCCGGCGACAGGGCGTCGACCCGGCCGACCGCCACGTTCGGGTCGGTGGCGTACGCGGCAAGCAATCGGTGCAGCCGGTCGGCGATCGCGTCGGCCTGTTCAGGGGTGAACACGTCCGGCGTGTACTGCACCAGCAGCGTCATCCGGTCGCCGGGCAGCACGGTGAGGCTGAGCGGGTAGCCGGTCGCGGCGCGGACCTCGGAGGAAGTCACGCGCAGCCGGTCGCCGATCTTCGCGACGCCTGCGCCGGCCATCGGGTAGCTCTGGAATGTCATGATCGTGTCGAACAGTTCGCCGACGCCCGCTAACCGCTGCACGTCGGCGAGGCCGATGTGCTGGTGCGACAACAGGTCCACTTGCTGGTCTCGGACGGCGGCCACGGTGTCGGCGAGGGAGGCGGCCGGGTCGAGCACGACGCGCACCGGCAGCGTGTTGGCGAAAAGGCCGACCATCGACTCGACGCCGTCCAGGTCCGGCGGCCGGCCGGAGTCGACGGCGCCGAACAGGATGTCGCGCTGTCCGGTCAGGCCGGCCAGCAGCATCGCCCAGCACACCCGCAGGACGGAGTTCAGCGTGCTGCCGCCGGCCCGAGCCCGCATACCGATGCGGGTGGTCAGTTCTTCGGACAGCTCGACCGCGACCGTCGCCGGAACCGTTGGCGGGCCGACGTTTTCGGCGACCCTGGTCGGATCGGTGACATCAGCCAGCGTCGCCCGCCACGCGGCTTCGGCCGCCGGCACGTCCCGGTCGCGGAGCAGGGCCAGATAGTCGGAGTACGGGCGGATCGGCGTCAGCGCGTCCGGATCGGCACCGCTGACGTACAGCGCGAGCAGTTCACGCACCACGATCGCCAACGACCAGCCGTCCAGCAGGATGTGATGCACTGTCCACAGTAGACGATATTGGTCCGGCCCTGTGCGGATCACGGTGGCGCGCACCAGCGGCGGCTGCGCGAGGTCGAAGCGCGCCACCCGGTCGGCGTCGGTGATCCTGGCCAGTTCGGCGGCGAGTTCGTCGTCGGGCAGCCCGGACAGGTCAACCTCGGCCACGATCGGCGCGACGTCGGCCGGCACCACCTGGACCGGCTGGCCGTTGCGCCGCCGCCGGAAGCAGGCCCGCAGGGTGGCGTGCCGGCGCAGCAGGCCGGCCGACGCCGTCCGCAGTGCCACGGCGTCCAGCGGACCGACGAGATCCGCGACGAGCTGCAGCACGTGCGGATCGACGCCGTCGGCCTCGAACTCGGCCCGGAACAACAGGCCCTCCTGCAACGGCGACAACGGCAGGAACTCGCTCGCTCGCTTCGGCTTCGCCTTCATGGATGCTCCTCAGTGCACGAAATCCAGCTATCAGTCCAGTCCGAATGCCAGCTCGTCGGCCTCGTCGTCGGCCAGCGAGAGCAGTGGAAGTGCGATTGATTCGCTGAGCGATTCGGTGGTTGAGAGACCCGCAGCGGTCGCACCGACCACCGAACCGACCAACGTCCGTGCCACGCCGGCCAGCGCGGCCACGGTACGGTGCCGGAAAACAGCTCCGACATCGATCTCGACGCCGGCCAGCCGCGCCCTGCCGACGACCTGGATCGAGTTGATGGAATCCCCACCCAGTACGAAGAAGTCGTCGTCCAGCCCGACCCTCGGCACGCCGAGCACGGCGGCGAACACCGTGCACAGCACCTCCTGCGTCGGTGTCACCGGCTCCCGGCCGCCCCACAGTTCCAGCAGGTCCGGGTCGGGGATCGGCAGCGCGTCCCGGTCCAGCTTGCCGTGCGCGGTCAGCGGCAGCGCGTCGACGACGAGCACGGTTGCCGGCACCAGGTAGCCGGGCATCCGTTGGCCCAGCAGGAAACGCAGCTCCGCGGGATCTGGTTCGGCGGCGGCCACCACGTAGCCGACGAGTTTCGCGTTGCCGGCCGCGTCGTCGATCACGCGCGCGGCGGCGTCCGCGATCCCGTCCAGTGCACGGAGCCCGGCCTCGACATCGCCCAGTTCGATCCGGTGGCCACGCACCTTCACCTGGAAGTCCCTGCGTTCCAGGAACTCCAGCTGGCCGTCCGGCCGCAGTACGACCAGGTCACCGGTGCGGTACATCCGCGCCCCGGCACCGGCGAACGGGTCGGCGACGAACGTCGCGGACGACTTGACCGGGTCGCGCAGGTAGCCGCGGCCGACGCCGGTGCCACCGACGTACAGCTCGCCGGGCACACCGGGTGGGACCGGGCTCAGCTCGTCGGACAGCACGTACAGCAGGGTGTTGCGGACGGCACGGCCGATCGGCACGCGCGTGCCAGATATCGTTGCGCCGCTTACGAAGGCGTGTGTCACGTCGTCCGAGCACTCGGTCGGGCCGTACGCGTTGAGCAGTGGGATCCCGGCGAACCTGGCCGCCCAGCGGCGGCACAGGTCCGGCGGCAGCGCCTCGCCGGTCACCGCGAGCCACCGCAGTGTCGTCAGTGCCGGCATCCGCGCGCCCGCGTCCCAGTCGTCAAGGGTGGCGCGCAGCAGCGACGGCACGACCTCTAGTACGGAGACCTCGTCAATGTCCACAGTGGATAAAAGCGCTGTCGGATCACCAGAGGTCTCCCGGGTCACCACGCGGACGGAGCCGCCGGCGAGTAGCGCGGCCAGCATCTGCCACACCGAGATGTCGAACGTGACGGGAGCGTTGTGCACCACTATGTCGCCCGCGCCGAGCGCGAGATCCTCGACCTTGGCCAGCAGGTGGTTGACCATGCCGCGCCTGGTTACCATGGCGCCCTTGGGTCGGCCGGTCGAACCGGACGTGAAGATGACGTAGGCAAGATCGTTCGGCGCGCCGAGCGTCGGGGCGAGATCGGTGAGCGGATCGGTGACCTCGTCCAGCACCATGATCTCCACCGGGTGGTGGGCGGCGGCAGCGACGTGCTCGGCGAGCGAGCACAGCGACCGGGACACCAGCAGCACGTCCGCGTGCGAGTCGGCGAGCACGGTCGCGGTCCGCGCGATGGGCGCGTGCACGTCCAGCGGCACCCACGCGGCCCCCGCGCCGAGCACGCCGAGCACGGCGGCGACGAAACCGGTGCCCGGCTCGGCGAGCACAGCGGCGAGCCGCACGCCGGTCAGTCTGCGGGTGATCGCGCTGGCCCGGCCGACGAGCCGCGCGTAGTCCAGCGTGCCGCTGTCGTCGGACACGGCTCGGGTTTCCGGCGCTGCCATGGCGATCACGCGGATCGCGGTCACCACGTCGCCGTCCGGTTCCGGTTGCCGCACACCCGCGACGGGCAGCCAGTCCTCGGGGGTCGGCAGCACATCCAGACCGCCCAGCCTGCGGTTCGGGTGGGCTACGGCCTCGGCGAGTAGGCGGACCATCGCGTCGGCGAATCCGGCGACTCTTTCGCGGTCGAACACGTCCGGCGCGTGGTCGAACCGTAGCCGCAACTGTTGGCCGGGTAGGACGACGAGGCTCAGCGGATAGTGCCGGGCGTCCCGTGCCCATGTCCGCGTGACCCGCATGCCGCGTGTCTCGCCAGCCAACGCCGTCGCGTCGGTCGGGAAGTTCTCGAACACCACGGCCGTGTCGAACGGCTCCCCGGCACCCGCGAGCGCCGGCACGCCGGACCGCAGCCGGGCCAGGCCGACGTGGTGGTGCGGCGCCATCGTGGTCCACTGCCGCTGCAACTGCCGGCACAGCGCCACGATCGACGTGCCGGGTGTGGTCGCCGCGCGCACCGGCACCGTGTTCAGGAACATGCCGACCATCACGTCCGAGCCGGCCACCTCCGGCGGCCGCACGGCGACGGTCGCGCCGAACAACACGTCCTGCTTGCCGGTCAGCCGCCCGACCAGCACGGCCCAGCAGCCCTGTACGACGCTGTTCACGGTCAGGTCCGCCGCGCCTGCGAACTTTCCAAGAGCCGCGGTCAACTCGGCCGACAGGTCGACGGTGACGGAGTCCGGCAGCACGGCGGTCCGGTCGGCGCCGGGCGCCACTGTCGACGGTCCCGAGACACCGGCGAGCAGTTCCCGCCACGCGTCGAGCGCCGCCGCACTGTCCTGTTCGGACAGCCAGCGCAGGTAGTCGGCGTACGGTGGCACGGCGGGCAGGCCGGCCGCGACCGGATCGCCATCGGTGCCGTAGAGGGCGAACAGTTCGCGTGCCAGGATCGGCATCGACCAGCCGTCCACCAGGATGTGGTGTACTGTCCACAACAGACGGTGCTGATCGGGCGCGGTACGCACCAGAGTGCAGCGCATCAGCGGCGGCGCGCTCGGATCGAACCGGCGGACGCGGTCCGCGTCGGCCAGCCGGGCCAGTTCCGCGTCCTGGTCGGCGACATCCGTCAGGTCGATCACCGTGACGTCGATGTCGACCGTCGCCGGGATCACCTGCACCGGGTCGCCCGACACCCGGAACCGGAAGCCGGCGCGCAGGTTGGGATGCCGGTCCAGCAGCGCTGCCACGGCGGCGCGCAGCGCGGCGACGTCCGTCGGGCCGGCCAGGTCGGCGAGGATCTGCAGGTTGTAGACCTCGTCGCCGGTCCGGTCGAACTCGGCGTGGAACAGCAGGCCTTGCTGCAAGGGTGCCAGCGGCAGCACGTCGGCCAGACCGTTCGGCTCGGCTTCGAGCGCGGACAGTTCGTCCTGCGTGATGTCGACCAGCGGCAGGTCGGACGGCGTGCGCCCGCCCGCGCCGTCCGCGGCGGCGTGCTCGACCAACACGGCCAGTGCGCGGAACCAGGTGCGGGCGATGTCTTCCGCGTCGGCGTCGGCCAGGATCTCCCCGGCCCACAGCCAGTCGGCGACCAGGTGTGGGCCGTCGGCGCGGTCCTGGGTCAGTGGTGTGACGGCCAGGACGTGCCGCAACGGCAGCGTGGGGCCGGTCGCCGTGCCGACGCCGACATCGCCGTCCAGCCGCCACAGCGCATCGGTGTGCGCGGTTTCGAAGCGGCCGAGGTAGTTGAAGCCGAGTTGCGGCCGGGTTTGGAGTGTGGGGTCGTCGGCGGAATCAGTGAGGTGGCGCAGGATGCCGTAGCCGATGCCGTGGTCGGGCAGTGCCCTGCGCTGTTCCTTGACGCGCTTGAGAAGCGTGCCCGCCGCCGCGCCGCCGGCCCATGCGTCGGCCAGGTCCAGTTCGCCGGGATCGAGGGACAGCGGGAAAACGGTGGTGAACCAGCCGACCGTGCGGGACAGGTCGACGTCGTCGGCGATGTGCTCGCGGCCGTGGCCCTCCAGTTCCACCAGCACTCTGGAGTGGTCACGACGCCAATCGGCAACCGCCATACACAGGGCGGCGAGCAACACGTCGTTGATCTCGGCGTGGAATCGGGCCGGCACGACGGTCAGCAGCGGGATCGTCGTGTCGGGCGGGAGTTCGAGCCGCAGCGAGTGAGCCGTGCCGTACGTGTCCCGGGTCGGGTCGAGTGCGCGGGTGCCGAGCAGCGGGTCGGGACCGGTCAGTTGTGCCTGCCACAGTGGTAATTCCGCTGTCCTGGCACCGGTTTCCGCCTGCTCGGTGAGCAACGCGGACCACCGACGGTAGGACGTCGGAACCTGTTCGAGCGCTGGTGCGCCAGGCTCGCATGCGGCTTCGAGATCGGGTACCAGGACGCGCCAGGACACGCCGTCAACGACCAGATGGTGCACCATCAGCAGCAGTTCGGCGGTGCCGTCCGGCCGGCGGAACAGCGTTGCCGCGACGTTGCGCCCGGCGGCGGGGTCGAGCCGCGCGCGGGTCGCGTTGACGCGGGCGAGCCGGGCGGGGTCGGCGGTCGTGGCGAGCAGCCGATCGGTCGGGGTGTCGCCGGGTGGTGGCACAGTGAGTGTCCATTGAGGACCAAGCACCATCCGGAGCGCGTCGTGCCGCTCGACGATGGTGGCCAGTGCCGTGGCCAGGGTCCGCTCAGTCAGGTCGGCCGGCACCGGCAGCACAACGTACTGGGCGTAGTCCCGCATCGCGGCCGGGTCGGCTGCCGTGTCCTCGCGGAGTTGGTGCGCGATCGGCGTCGGTGCGAACTCGCCGACGCCGTCGTCCACGACGTGGGCGCGCGGGTCGACCGGCACGGCGGCGCGCGCGATCGCGGCCGGTGTCTTGTGGGTGAACACGTCGTTCGGCGTGATCAGCAGGCCGGCCCGGCGTGCCCGGCTGATCGCCTGGATGGCCACGATGGAGTCGCCGCCGAGGGCGAAGAAGTTGTCGTCGACGCCGATCCGGTCCAGGCCGAGCGCATCGGCGAACGCGGCGCACACCGCGCGTTCCCGGTCGTTCGCCGGCGCCCGGCCTGCGGGTGCGGCGCCGAGATCCACGTCCGGCAGCGCGGCGCGGTCCAGCTTGCCGTGCGCGGTGAGCGGCAGCTCGGCCAGCACGGCGATCGTCGACGGGACAAGGTGATCAGGCAGCCGGCCGGCCAGTGCCGTGCGCACCGCCGTGCCGTCCAGCTGGTCGGCGGCCGGCGTGACGTAGCCGACCAGCCTGCGGTGCCCGGTGCGGTCCGCGCGTACCGCGACCGCCGCGTCCGCGATGCCCGGCAGGTCGCGCAGGGCGGCCTCGATCTCGCCGAGCTCGATCCGGTGACCGCGAATCTTGACCTGGAAGTCCCTGCGTTCCAGGAACTCCAGCTGTCCGTCCGAGCGCCAGCGGACCCGGTCGCCGGTGCGGTACATCCGCGCGCCATCGGCCGCGAACGGGTCGGGCAGGAACGTCGTCGCCGTGCGGCCGGGGTCATGCAGGTAGCCCCTGCCGACACCGACGCCGCCGACGTACAGCTCGCCCGGCACGCCGCACGGCACCGGCAGCAGTTCGTCGCCGAGCACGTACAACCGGGTGCCACGCACCGGCCGGCCGATCGGTGTGCGCCCGACGACGGGTGCGCGGCCGTCCAGTACGGCGTGCGTGACGTCGTCCGAGCACTCGGTGGGGCCGTAGGCGTTGACGAGCGGCACTTTCGGGAACCGGTCCGCCCAGCGGTCGCACAGGTCCGGCGGCAACGCCTCGCCGGTCGCCACCAGCCAGCGCAGCGCGGACAACTGCGGCTGCGTCCCACCGGCGTCCCACCAGTCCAGCGCGGCGCGCAGCAGCGACGGCACGACCTCCAGGACCGTGACGGCTCGCCGGTCGGCCAGCCCGAACAGCTCCTCCGGCGACGCGGCGACGTTCTTCGGGACAACCGTCGTGCGGCCGCCGACCGCGAGTCCCGCAAGCATCTGCCACACCGAGATGTCGAACGTGACGGGGGCGTTGGCGATGATGTGGTCGGCGTCGGTGAGCCCCAGATCGTCCACTTTGGCCAGTAGGTGGTTGCCCATGCCGCGCCGGTGCACCATGGCGCCCTTGGGCCGACCGGTCGAACCGGACGTGAAGATCACGTAGCCGAGGTCGTCCGGCGCGCCGACGGCGGCCCGCCTTGGCTTCGTCGCGCGGCCGAACGGCAGACCGGCCGACACCACCCGAACCGTGTCCGCGACGGCCACCTCGGCGGCCAGGGCCTCGTGGCCGGGGCCGGCGACGATCAGGCCGATGCCGTTCTCGGCGAGCAGGGCCGCCGTGCGCGGCATCGGCGCCGACACGTCCAGCGGCACCCATGCGGCGCCGGTGGTCAGGATCGCCAGCACCGCGCCGACGAACCGAACGCCGGGCGCGGCCAGCAGCCCGACCAGCATGTCCGGGCCTGCCCCGGCGGCCGCCAGCTTGCCGGCCAGGCGGTCGGACCACGCGACGAGGTGCGCGTAGTCGATCTCCGTGTCGGCGTCCGCGACCGCGATCGCGCGCGGGTGGTGCAGCGCATGGTCCCGTACGCGATCCACAATGGACAGTGGTTCGCTGTCGGCGGGCCCGCTGCCCCAGTCCCGCAGGCGGTTCGCCTCCGGTTCGGTGAGCAGCGGCAGCCCGCGTACGACGCTGTCCGGCTCGGAAACGGCGAGCAGGTCGAGGAACTGGGCGAACCGCGCGAGGTGGCCGGCGACGTCCGCCTCGTCGTACAGTGCCGGATTGCCGTTGACGTGTAGGTCGAGCTGGCCGGGCACGGGTTCGGTGACGGTGATCATCAGGTCGGTGACGGTGCCCGTGGACAGGTTGACCAGCCGTGACCGGCAACCGGGCAGCGGCAGTTCGTCCGTCGCAGGCAGCACGTTCACGAACGGCCCGAACGGCCGCTGGTCGTCGGCGCGCAGGCCCATCGCGCGGCGGATGCCGCTGGTCGGGAAACGCTGGTGCCGCAACGCTTTCGCCAGCCCTCGGGAAGTACCGGCGAGCAGTTCGCCGACCGTGGTGTCGCGGCGGACGGCGATGCGCAGCGGCAGGTAGTTGGCCACCATGCCGGGCACGGCCCGCATCTTCGCGCCGACGCGCGCGGCCACCGGCAGCGTGAGCAGCGCCTCGTCACCGCCGAGCAGCCGCTGCGTGTAGGCGGCCGACGCGGCGATGACGACGGTCGGCCAGGTCACCTTGGTCGCGGTCGCCAGCGCGCGCAAGCTGTGCACGGTGTGCTCGGGCAGGCTCGCGGTGCGGCGCAGGTGACCGGTGGCCGGCGTCAGGGCACGACCGGACGGGCTGGCCGGGTCGGGGGCGCCGGCCAGCGTCGTCCGCCAGTACTCGCGGTCGGTCGCGAACGCGGGGGACGCCTGGTAGGCGGCGTCCCCGGCGAGCAGTTCGCGCAGCGGTGGCAGTGCGCCCGCCTCGGTCGGGCCGCCGGTGGCCAGCGCGTGGTACAGCTCGCCGAGCCGCCGCCAGCAGATCGCGTCGCTGAACCCGTCGCCGACGATGTGATGGCCGAACAGGCAGCACCAGAACCGCTGGCCGCCCAACGTGATCAGGGTCCAGCGGATCACCTCGCCGGCCGTCGGGTCGAACGGCCGGACCAGCTCGGCGTGTACCCGCCCAAGGGCCGCGGCTTCGGGATCGGCTTCGGCACTGACGTCCAGTTCGGTCATCGGCGGTTCGCCGACCGGCCGGACGACCTGGCTCGGTCGGCCGTCCACGTCCACGAACCGGGTCCTTGTGTTCTCCATCTCGCCGTACAGCAGGCGGATCGCGGTACGCAGTGCCGGCACGTCCAGCGGGCCCGTGATGTCCAGGTAGTCGCCCATGTTGTGGGCGGTGCCGCCGGGCCGCATGGTCACGTCGAACCAGATGTCGGTCTGTGCCGAGGACAGCGGCAGGAACTCGGCGCTCACCGTGCTCTCCCGGACAGGGTGCGGGCAACGTCGGTGAGCACTTCCTCGCCGTAGATGTCGGCCACCCACTGGTCGTGATAGACGGTGTCCAGATAGCGCTCGCCGAGGTCCGGCGCGATAGCGACGGCGACCGGGCGGTCACCATCACGATCGCTGACGTCGTGTTCGCCGAGCCAGCGCAGCGCGCCGCTGAGCACGGTGCCGGTCGAGCCGCCGAACAGGAAACCCTTGCCGGCCAACGTGCGGCACGCGCGCACCGTGTCCGCCTCGTCGACGAGTACTACATCGTCCACAAAGGATTCATCCAGGATGCCGGGCCGAACGCTGGTGCCGAGCCCCGGGATCATCCTCGGCGCGGGCGGCGAACCGAACGTGACGGAACCGACGCTGTCCACGGCGACCACCCGCACGGACGGCTTGTGCACGGCGAGGTGCCGCGCGCAGCCCATCAGCGTGCCCGTTGTGCCGGCGCCGACGAACAGCACGTCCAGGTCGGGGAACGCGGCCAGCAGCTCGGGGCCGGTGGTACGGGCGTGCGCGCCCCAGTTGGCCGGGTTGCGGTACTGGTTGAGCCACACGTACTCCGGGTTCTCCGCGCACAGCCGCCGCACGTGCCGCAGTCGCACACCGAGAAAGCCCAGTTCGACGTCCGGCTCGTTCATCACGTGCACCGTGGCGCCGAGCGCCTGCATGAGCTGGCGGGCGGTGAGCGTGCATCGGGCGTCGGTGACGCACAGGAACCGGTAGCCCCGGCTGGTCGCGACGATGCTCAGCGCGACACCGAGATTGCCGGACGAACTCTCCACGATCGTGGCGCCCGGCCGCAGCCGGCCGTCCCGCTCGGCCGCGTTCACCATTTCGACGGCGGCCTTCAGTTTGATGGACCCGGCGAAGTTGAATCCCTCGCATTTCAGGAACAAGGGGGCGGCGGCCAGGTCCGTCAGGTCGACGTACAGCTGTGCCACGTTGAATTCCTGGGGGGACGATATGACCTGCATGGTGACCTCCTTCGCGCCTAGACGCCGTACCTGCGCAGCTCGGCGAAGAAGCCGTCGACGGTGGCCAGTTCGCCACGTCGCACCAGCTCGTCGTAGACGAACCGACCCACCGCGAGGTCGAGCACGCCGAGACCGAACGGGGAGAACACCACGGGCCGCTCGGCCGGCAGGCGGACCGCGCCGGTGACGACGTCGGCGAGCGTGCCGGTGATGAAGTCGCGGTGCCCGACCTGCTGTTCGGCCAGGTGGACG
The DNA here is from genome assembly GCA_036270375.1 of Pseudonocardiaceae bacterium. Classification (GTDB taxonomy): domain Bacteria; phylum Actinomycetota; class Actinomycetes; order Mycobacteriales; family Pseudonocardiaceae; genus DATEPR01. Next base: position 20,886 of record DATBCR010000714.1, read on the forward strand.
GAGGTGTTCGCCTTCAGGCAGTGGTCGACGTCGTCGACGATGTTGGTGGCGTCGAGCACGATTTCCGGCGCCAGGTCGCGCAGCGACACGTGCAGCACCAGCGGCTTGTGCTCGAACCAGCCGATTTCCTTGACATGCGGCGTGCCGGCGACAGTGGCGAACACGACGAGATCGGACGACCGGATCAGCTGTTCCGCGCTGTCGTGCACCGTGGCTGTCATACCGGGCATCGCCCGGTCGAGATAGCCACAGAAACCGACGGCATGGTCGGCGGACAGGTCGTACACGCCTATTTCGTCGAAATCCCAGCCGTTCGCGGCCAGGAACGTGTGGATGTAGCGGGCGATCAGGCCGGTGCCGATGAATCCGATCCGGCGTGGCCTCGGTTTCGCCGGCCCGGACAGCCGGTCGGCCGCCAGCGCCGCGGATGCGGCGGTGCGCACCGCGCTGATGATGGAGCTTTCCAGACACGCCAACGGATATCCGGTCCGCTGATCGTTGAGAATCAGCACGGCGGACGCCCGTGGCAGGCCGACGTGCACATTGTCCGGAAAGCTGGAGATCCACTTCACGCCGTCCACCCCGACCTGCCCGCCCGCCGAAGCCGGCAGCGCGATGATCCGGGACTGCGGACGGTCGGGAAACGTCAGGAAATAGGACGGCGGATTCACCGTCTGGCCGGCCGCGTGCAGCAGGTAGGTGGCCTCGATCAGCTCGACCAGTCGTTTTTCCTGGTCCCGCAGCACATCACGGACCTGGTCCCCGCCGATGACCGCGAACGTCGGTGCTGACACTTGTCTGCTCCCTCTCAAGAACCGGATGGCTCTGCCCGCCCGGACGTCACCCACTGTCGCCAACGCCGCTGACACGTCGCTGAGCCGCGACTGATGGGTGCCGCGCGGGGCGTCGGGAGCCGATAGATTGAGTGGGCCAGCAACTCCACCGAGCGAAAGCAGCAGCCCATGCGTGTCGCCCTCGCCGAGGACCAGTACCTGCTCCGGGACGGCATCAGTCGGCTGTTGGAGGCCAACGACTTCGAGATCGTCGCCGCGGTCGGCAGCGGCCCCGAAATGCTGGACGCGATGCGCGAGCACCAACCGGACATCAGCATCGTGGACATCCGACTACCACCGACATTCACCGACGACGGCCTACAGGCGGCGCTGGCGGCCCGGCGGACACATCCGGGCCTGCCGGTGCTGTTGCTGTCCCAGTACGTGGAGCAGCTCTACGCCAAGGAGTTGCTGGAGAGCGGCAACGGCGGGGTCGGCTACCTGCTCAAGGACAGGGTGTTCAACAGCGACCAGTTCGTGTCGGCGTTGCGGCAGGTCGCGTCCGGCGGCACCGTGATGGACCCGGACGTGATCGCGAAGCTGTTGTCCCGCAACGCGAACGAGAGCATCGTCGCTCGGCTCACGCCCCGTGAACTTGAAGTGCTCGGACTGATGGCCGAGGGCAGGTCGAACATGGCGATCGCGGCCGCCCTTGTCGTGACGGAACGCGCGGTCGCCAAGCACATCAACAACATCCTGGCAAAACTGGACCTGCCACCGTCCGAGGACGACAACCGTCGGGTGCGGGCGGTGCTCGCGTATCTCGAGCACGGCGTGATCCCGAACTCCTGACCCCTTGTTGGGTCAGGAGTTCGGGATCACGCACTCACCGCCAGTGGGTCCGTGCGGCCCAGTTTGCCGGAGAGCAGGCCGGGTCGGTCCAGTCCTGTTCCGCCTTGTCCGGCCGGCTCCGGTTGGCGAGGCACCGGGTGGACTAGTCGGTCGGCTGGTCGCTGGTGTGCCAGGACACGGAGTCCGGTTTGGTTCCGTCGCCTTGCAGGAACTCGCGGATGGCTTGGCGCACAGTGGCAAGCGGAATTTCCGCCGAGGCGTCCACTTCGGTGGTGTTGCCCATGTAGTCGTACAGAACCTGCCCGGCGCGGGTGGTATCGCCGGCTGTGATGCCGCCATCGGCGGACAACAGGTTGATGAACCCCCAGTGTGGGCCAAGGCCGATTTCCATCACCCCCCGTTCGGGGTGGCCGAGGATGGACGCCTCGATCATCGGCGGGACCGGGTAGCCAGCACTGTCGGCGAGGACGTGGTCTATGAACGCGTCCAACTCCTCAGTGGTGGTCACTATGATCGCGGGGCCCCCCGGACCGAGGTCGTTTTCCGGTTCCTGGTCGTACCAGATTTCTAGCGCCATGACGGCGTGGCCCCTCCGGTGAACGTCTTGCGGTAGTTGGGTGCGTGCACGGTCAAGGAGTATCCCGGTGGCAGGATGACCGGCACGAAGGTGTCGCAGCTGGACCGGCCGCGGCAGGGTCGATTGTTGATCACTATGGTGGCGTGTTGTGTCGCGGTGCGCACCATGTGCGCGGCGAGTTTCTGTTCTACGTGGGTGATCGACATCGGTTCTGTGCGCGTGGCCATCCCTCGGGATCGCAGGATGTCCCACGCAGCGACCGAGTTCTCGTCCCGGCCGCTGACGATCTCGTGTGCGACACCGTCCGACCCTACCCATCGGCCGTGTGTCTTCTGCCCGGAGTTGGGCACCACGGGTGGAGGCAATTGCGCCCGAAGCGACTCGATTCGCTCGGGCGACACGACCGGTGGTGGAGGCGTCGCCTGTACCGGACGTGCGGCTGGCGCTGACGCACCAGGCGTCGACGCGGCGGTCGTGGCGCCGATGGCCGCCAGGTACTGCTGAAGGTGGCGGTCCACACCGTCCAACGTGGCCAACAGTGTGGCCAGGCCAGTCCGCGCGGTGGCCAGACAGCCGAGGACGTGGCTTGGTTCGGTTGCGTTGCTGCCGTCGGTAACAGCGGTGATCGTGCCGGCCGCCTGGGTGGCGTACTGCTGGCCGCTGACCACCGCGTGGCGGGCGGTGGCCAGCAACGCCAGTATTCGCCGTACATCAGAGGCGATTGTCTCGACCGACGGTGCCACCGGCTGGCCTACACGGCGCCTGGTCGGGTGGCGGTGTCGCCCCCGATGCGAGAGATGGCGCCCTGACCTGTGGTAACGTCCTGTTTCGTAGCCACGAGACCAGACTAGGTCAACTCGCTTATGCGCTGACCGCCAGTGGGTCTGTTCGGTCCAGTTTGCCGGAGAGCAGGCCCTGATACAGGTGCAGCTTCTGCATGGTGCGGGTGCCCTCCATGAACTCGACACCGCGTGCGTCGCGCACCAGCCGATCCAGCGCCGGATGTTCGAGCCGTGCCGTCGGGCCGAAGAAGCCGCACGCCGCAACGGTAATCTCCTCGGCCAGCCGGCACGCGCTTGCCTTGGCCGCCGACGCGAGATAACCGCCGGACGGGTGCCGATCAACTGCGGCGGCCGCGTGCCGCACGAGTTCCCGTACGCCCTCGATTCGGGCGCCCATCAGGTCGATCCGGTCCTGTTCCGCTTTGTCCGGTCGGCTGCGGTTGGCCAGGACGTACTCGTAGGCGGCCCGTGCGACGCCGACCGCGACCGCAGCTACTGCCGGTCGGAGCCGGTCGAACGTGCGCAGGCACGCCCACATGCCACGCCTCGTCTGTGACAGGTGCCGGCCGAGCAAACCGTTGTCCGGCACGGGGACGGCGTCCATCGTCAGTGCGGCCAGTTGCAGTCCGCGCAATCCGACCGACTCGATCGGCACCGCGCTGAATCCCGGTGACGCGGTGTCCAGCAGTACCGCCGAAACGCCTAGCGGTCCCGGTGCCGAGCGTGCGAACACGACTGCCAGCGACGCTCGCGCGCCGTTGCCGATGTAGCGTTTCGTGCCGGTGAGTAGATAACCGCCCGGTGCTTGGGCCAGGCTGGTTCGCATCGCGGCCGCGTCCGAGCCGCATTCCGGTTCGGTGAGTGCGAAACACGTCCACGTCGGCGCGGTGAGCAATGCGTGGTAGTAGCGGCGTTTCTGTTCCGTGTCGGCGAGCAGGTCGACGAGCACGCCGGACATGCTCGCGCCGGGACAGGCGAGCAGCACGGCCGCGTCACCGCAGGCGAACTCCTCCATCAGCACGACGCGTTCCACCGCGGTCATCGCCGTGAACCGGTGGCCCTTGATCCGCTCGACCGGCGGGTCGTACTCGGGCGGGATCAGCAGCGTTGACATGAACCGCACGCCGGGCAGGTTCGTGTACCGCCGGATCAGGTCCGGGTCGACGGCGAGCCGTGGCCCGAGCGCGCGGAAATCCGCCGCCCACTCCCGTGTCTGCCGCTGCAGCGCGCGCAGCCGGTGGTCCAGTTCGAACATCAGCCCACCTCCGGACGGTACGCGGCGGCCAGCGCCTCGGATATCGTCACCTGCCGGCCGGCGCCGGTGAACCCGCTCGCGCCGAGCAGGCGCAGTGCCCGAATGTCCACTTCGGACAGACTGTCGTGCAGCCACGCCACCATCGGCGGTGCCAGGTGTCTCGCGCCGCTGAGCACTGCCCTGATCTCCAACTGTCCGATCAGGACATCGGCCACGGTGTCCTGCACCAGTTGCCGTTGCAGCAGCGGCGATTCCGCCGGTCCGCGCCCACCAAGATGCTCGACGCACGCGGCCAGCAGTCGCTCGGACAGGCCCAACCGCAGCCGCAGCACGCCGAGTGTCCACCCGTCCGGCAGCGGACCGGTCGGCCGGCCGCGTGCCAACAGCACGGACTCGCCGATCGATTCCGCGTCCACCGGGCGGTCGGTGTCCGAGTCCGCGACGACCGCGTAACCGGACGGCCCGAACGGCACCCCGTCCCACACCGAGTCCGCACGCAGCCGGGCCAGCGCGGCGGCCGCACCCGACTCCCGTGCCACGTCGACAACCGAATCCGCGAACACGGCAGTCATCGATTCACCTCCTCGACCGCGACACACACCGAAAGGTCCCCGGCCGCCGGGTCGTGGTCGACCCACACCGCGGGCCGTCGCGCCACCGCCCAACCAGCCGTACACGGCAGGCCGGCCGGTGCCCGGTCGGACACCGGCAGCCGGCCGGGCAGCGCGCCCACCTTCGGACCCGCGACCACCCACGGCGCCGCCAACTCCGGCACCAGCGCGTCGACAGCGCCCGAAAGCTCTATTGTGGACACGTTGGCCCGCTGCCCGACGAACAGTTCGCCCGACCCTCGGCCGAGCACCAGCGCCACGGCCGCGTCGCCGGACAACTCGCCCGGCGGCACCGGATACGGCAGCGTCGCCTGGTCCATCGCCAGCACCAGCACGTTGGCAAGACCGTGCCGGCCGGCGAGGTCGCCGGCCAGCCGCAGCGCCGTGTACGTCGCCGCCGGACCCTGCTCCGTCACCGCGAACAGCAGCGGCCGTTCACACAGCGCGTGGTTGGCGTACGTCGCCGCCGACCGCCACGGGTCCAGATCCGGCGCCGCCGTCGCCAGTACGACGAGGTCGACGTCGGGTGCGCCGAGATCGGTCAGCATCGCGGCCGCCATCTCGGCATATGTCGTGCCGTCGGCCTGCCACTGCCCGGCTGGCATGCCCGGCACGTCGAACGCCGAGGTGAGATCGGCGAAGTACCGGGTGATGGCGGGACCGCCGACTCGCGAGCGGGGCTCGGTGAATCGGCGGTACCGCACGTCCGCCAACCGCAACGGCAGCTCGATCAGGCCGCCGGTGCGGGTCGTCGTCGCCAGTCGGGCAGGGGCTACCCGGTACACCGGGTCAGCCGTCGAGCGCGTCGGACACGAAGTCCGCCAACGCGCCGACGGAATGGAAGTGGCTCATCTGGAAGCCTTCGGACTCGAACTCGGTGCCCAACGACTCCTCGATCAGCATCAGCATCTCCAGCACGCCGGTCGAGTCGAGACCGAGCTCCTCGAACAGCTTGCTGTCCTCGGTCAGTTCCGGCAGCGGCCGGTCGAGAACCTGGGCCAGCGCCACCCCGATGACGTCGACGACCCGCTGTCGGGGCTCCGTGATCCCGTTGATCGCTGTACTCATGCGTCACACCCTTTCGCTCGATCGCACGGCCGCGCCGGTCGGCGCGGCCACGTGGTGCAAATGCTGGTGCGCCAACAGGTCGCTGACCTGGTCGCGGGTCCGGATCAGGTACGCGCGACCGCCGTACACCAGCACCTCGGCCGGATAGCCGTGGCTCAGGAACTGCACCGGCGACGCCGTCGGCCCGTACGCGCCGGACCGCAGCACGCCGATCAGGTCGCCCGGCGCGACGTCGGGCAGCGCGACCTTCTTGCCGATCGTGTCGTTCGGTGTACACAGTGGACCGGTGACGTGCCAGCTCTCGTTGGCCGGCTCGGCGATCCGGTTCAGCACAAGCATCGGGAAATTGCGCTTCACGTAGGACCCGATGCCGACCGCGGCCATGTGGTGGTTGGTGCCGCCGTCGCAGATCGCGAACCGTTGGCCGAGCGACGTCTTCACGTTCCGCACCCGGGTCACGTAGGTGCCGGCCGGGGCGGCCAGGTAGCGGCCTAGCTCCATCACCATCCGGGTGGTCGGGTGCGCGGCGGCGAACGACGCCAGCGTCGGGTTGACCAGTGCCGCCAGCTCGGCGAGGTCCAGGTCGCGTTCCCCTTCGTGGTACGCCACACCGAGACCGCCGCCGACGTCGACCAGTTCCAGCTCGAACCCGAGCCGCCGCCCGACCCGCTCGGCCAGATCCAGGATGCGCCCGGTGTTCTCGGCGACGGCCTCCTCGCTCAGGATCCGGGTGCCGAGATACGCCTGCACGCCGATGATCCGCAGGCCCGGGTGTCGCGCCAGCAGATCCGGTTCGGCCAGCAGTTGTGCCTCGTCGATGCCGAACTGCCTCGGCTTGCCGCCCATCGACAGGCCGGCGCCCTTGGCACTGAACTCCGGGTTGACCCGCAGGACGACGCGTGGCACAGCGCCGCGCGCCCTGGCCAGCTCGGCCAGTTCCGCGAGTTCACCGAACGACTCGACGATGACGGCGTGCACCCGGTGGTCGATGCAGGCGACCAGTTCCTCGGTCGTCTTGCCAGGACCGAGAAAGAGGATGTCCTCGGGGTCGACGCCGGCGCGCAGCGCGGTGGTCAGTTCGGCCAGCGAGGACACCTCGGCGCGGGCGCCGTGCGCGTACAGCAGCGCGCACACCGAGATGTTCGGGTTGCACTTGAGCGAGTAGAAGACCTCCAGGCGCGGATGCAGCATGGTCAACACCGTGCGGATCCGGTTGGCCAGTTCCTCGCCGTCGTACACGTACATCGGCGTGCCGAATCGCGCCGTCAGTTCGGTGATGCCGATGCCCTGCACCTCGAATTCGGTTGTCACGTCAGTCCTCCTCCGATATCCCCAGCCGGCGGCCGATCTCGTCGTCGAGCGCGGCGAGTCGCGCGGTCGACTCGGCCACCACGAGCCCGTACAGCCGCCCGTCGAACGGCGAACCGGTGGCCGCCGCCGCGTTGACGGTGGCGAAGTTGTTGATCAGCAGGCCGTTGCCGCCCGGCCGTGCCACCAGCAGCCCGGCGAGCAGTTCGCGGACCTGGTAGAACGGCATCGGCCGGTGCAGCCGCAGCGGGTAGTGCTTGGCCAGCGCGACACCGTCCGGCGGGACGAACCGTTCCTGCAGCCGGACCTGGTAGGTGGACATGTTGTTGCGCGCGTTGATCTCGATCATCGGGTAGACCGAGCCGTCCGGCATGAGCAGCGCGTCGATGCCGACGACGCCGTGGTAGCCGTCGGCGGCGAGCCGTGCGCCGAGGAGATCGGCGGTGCGGCGCAGCACGTCGGTCTGCTCGACCGTCAGTGCCGCCGGCATTCGATGTCCTTTGTGGACACCGCCTCGGGTGATGGCCTCCTTGACGAAGTCGAACCGCACCGAGCCGTCCCTGCCGACGGTGCACTGGTAGTTCAGGTCGGCCCGTTTGGTCACCCACCGCTCGATCACGAAGCCGATCCGGTCGGTGCCCATCCGCTCGGCGCGCTGGTGAATCATCCTGCGCAGCCGGGCCAGCCGCCGCGCCGAGTCGACGACGGCGATGCCCTTGCCGGACACGCCGAGGGCCTCCTTCACCACCACCTTCGCGCCCGCGTCCAGCAGTTCCGTGGCGGCGGCGACGGCGGCGTCCAATTCGGCGAGCGTCGCGCACGCCCAGCCGTCCGCCTGCCGGATGCCCAGCTCGTCGGCCAGCCTTCGGCTGTACACCTTGCTGTTCACCGAACGGCACACGGCGGCGGACGGGGCGGCAAGCGCCAGACCGGTCGCCGCGGCCAGCTGTTCCTCCACTTCGGACACACCGTGTGGCAGCAGGACGGCGCCCTTGGGCCCGAGCGCGGCGAGTGAGCGCAGTACGCCCACGTCGCCGAGCGCGTCCTCGGTCACGGTGCTCGTCGGCTCGCCGTCGCGCACGATGTGCATCGTCGGCACCTCGATGCCGAGGCCGGCAAGGTATGCCAGGTACTCGCGGTCCGGCGCCGCCTTCAGCACCACGTGGTCGCCGGGGCCGGCGAGCAGCAGCGCGAACTGGTCCATGTGGTTGACGACGGCGGTGCCGGCGTCGGCGGAAACCCTTGGCAGGCCGCATTCGCCGCGCGCCCACTGTTGTTCCACCTCGAAGTTGCCGACGAGCACGAGCGGTACGCCCGGCACGCCGACGGCGGCGGCGAGCCCGGTCATGAAGTCGGACTTGACCGGCGTGGTGACTGTGGTCATGGGTCGCCCTCTCGGGATCAGTGGCGCAGCAGCATCGCGGAGAATGTCGAGCCGAGACCGACCGACACCATCAGGTAGAACTGGCCGGACCGCAGCAGGCCGAGATCGGCGGCGGTGCGGTAGTTGATGAACGGGTCGGCGCAGAAGCAGTGCCCGTAGCGGGGCACGTTGTCCAGGAACAGTTTCCTCGGATCGATGCCGAGCTGTTTCGCACTGCGGGTCCACGAGATCCGGTTCACGTTGTGCGGCAGCACGAGGTCCACATCGGACAGTTCAACACCGGCGGCGTCGACGGCGCCACCGATGACGGCGGTCAGGCCGTCGGCGTAGATGCTCCGGAACCACGCCGCCGTCTCCGCCGACATCACGAACTCGCCGGACGGCAGCCCGTAGGAGCGGGACGCGAAGCCGAGCATCTCGTCGCTCTCGCCGTGTGCCCCGACGAGTACAGCAGCGGTGCCCTCGCCGAGCACGCCGACGTCCGGAATCCACCCGACGTCCGGCGTGAACACCTTCTCCCCCACCAGAACCAGTGCCAGCGCGGCCGGGTCGCCGTCCGCGGCCAGCATCGTGCCGACCAGGTCGACGGCCAGCAGGCCGGACGCGCACGCATGGTCGGTCACCGCGAACGTCGTCGCGTGATCCAGGCGCAGCTCCCGCCTTACCTGGCCCAACGGCCGCAACGGATAGGGCGCGGCGGCGGGTACGGTACGGGCGCGCACCACGTACCGGACCCGGTCCTCCTGCCCGGCCAGTTCGGCCAGTTTGCCGGCGGCGGCGATCAGCAGTTCGGCCTCGGACGCGTCGGACCGACAGATCCGGTCCAGCCCGTAGAGCTTGCCGAACCGCCGCACCTGCTGATCGGACAGGCCCAGTTCGGCGGCCAATGCCGCCAACGGAACCGTCTCGGGCACGTGCGTCGCCACCGCCAGCAGCGCGGTCATGGTGTCGCCACCAGCTTGGCGAGACCTCGGGCGCCACGCCGGCCCGCGCCACGGCTGATCCGCAGCGGATCCCAGTCGCCGGGCCGATCCGGCAGCAGGTCCGGCGAGCCGAGCACGGCACCGGCATGCACCTCGCGCAGCAGATCCGTGCCCAGCACGGCGGACGCGCAGGCGAGGCCGCTGACGCCGGACCGCACGATACCGGCACCGAACCGGGTGCTCTGCCCGGCGACGTACAGTCCGTCGACGGCGGTCACCACGTCCGGCAGCTGCGCCATGCCGCTCCACCGCGCCATGCCGTACGGCGTGCCGCCGGAGGACCGGGTGTAGCGCTCGTTCGTCAGCGGCGTCGAGGTTTCGACATGCACGATGTGGTCGCGGAACGGCCCGATCACCTCGGCCGCCCGGTCGAGCAGCGCCTCGGTGAGCTGTTGCTTGATCCGCTGGTACTCCGGGTCGCGGCGGTAGCGGACGCCGGCGACCGGGCCGCCGGTCAGGCCCCACGGCTCGTATCCCGACGGGCACAGCGTCATCACCTGGAAGTTCGTCTGGCCCGGCGGGCATGCCGGTCCGCCGGGCCTGTCCTTGAGCGACGCGAAGGACAGGAACACGAACTGCGGGTCGGTGATGTTGCCGTCGGCCAGCTTGCGGAACGCCTCGTCGACGTCCTCGCACGGCCAGTACCAGTAGTTCGCGTCCGGCACGTCGGCCAGTTCCTTGTCCAGCGCCACATACACCGCCGCCAGCGGCAGCCGCATCTCGGCGTTGGTGGCGCGTCGGACGTCCAGTTCCGGGAACGTGTCGATGCCGCCGGCCAGTTCCAGCACCGTCCTGCGGTAGTCCGCGTTGGAGATCACGATCGGCGCGCGCAGCTGCGTGCCGTCGGCCAGCCGCACACCGGTCACCCGGCCCTTGGTCGACTCGATCCGCGACACGGTTGCCTTCGTCCACAGCCGCGCGCCGTGTGCCTCGAGAACTTCGACGAGCGTCGCCGCGACCTGCTGGCCGCCACCTTCCGGGTAGTAGCTGCCGCGCAGGTAGTCGTCAAGCATGGTGGCGTGCGTCGCCAGCGGTGTCACGGCGGGTGCGGCTCCGTAGTTGCCGCACTGCGCGTTGATGACGGTCCTCGCCCGCGTCGACAGTCCACAGTGGTCATACAGTTTGTTGACCGGCCGCAGGATCCACCGCAGGACTTCGCCGCCGGGCGGCGCCGACTTCGGCCCGATCAGGTTGTTGCGCGCGGCGGCCGCGGCCGCCGACGCGATGCGCACGAACGTCGCGATGCCCGCCGCGTCCGCCGGCAGCGCCTCGGTCAGCCGCTGCTGGTAGCGCGACCAGCCGAACGGCACGTCCACCGTGACGCTGGGCAGGATGATCCGGTCGAAGCAGTCGGAATCCATGGGGCGGAACGTGATCCGGTCCGCCGCACCGAGACCGGCGAGCAGCGCGGGCAGCAGCCCGTCCGGTCCGCAGTCGCCGAGGTAGTGCACGCCCACGTCGAACTCGTAGGACCTGCGCCGCCGGAACACATGCGTGTTGCCGCCGGCCACATCGTGTTGTTCCAGCACCAGGGCCCGTCGCCCGGTGACGGCGAGATACGCGGCGGCGACGAGGCCACCCATGCCGGCGCCGATCACGATGACGTCCCAGTCGCCGTCCATGTCATGAGCCATCTTGGAAACCGCCTCTCAGACCGTCAGACCGCCGTGCACCTCGACCACGCTGCCGGTCAGGTACGCTGCGCGGTCGGACACCAGGAACGACACCAGCTCGGCCACCTCGTCGGCCCGGCCGAGCCGGCGCAACGGGATGCCGCCCAACAACTTCTCCCGGGCCGTGGCCGGCATGCCCGCGACCATCTCGGTGTCGATCAGGCCCGGCGCGACCACGTTGGCCCGGACACCGAACGGTCCGGCCTCCTTGGCCAGTGCCCTCGTGAAGCCGATGATGCCGCTCTTGGCGGCCGAATAGTTGACCTGCATGGCATTGCCGTACACACCAGCCACAGAGGACAGTGTCACGACGACGCCCCGCTTGCGCTTCATCATGTCGAACACCACCGGCCGGCACACGTGGAAGACGCCGTCCAGGTTGGTGCGCAACACGTCCGTCCAGTCCGCGTCGGACATCCGCGCCAGCATGCCGTCCCGCGTGATGCCCGCGGACGCCACGACCGCCGTGACGGGGCCGAGTTCTTGTTTCACCTCGGCCGCCCACTCGCGGGCCTGCCCGGCGTCGGCGACGTCGACCCTGGTGGCCAGCACCCGGCCGCCGTGCTCGGCCGCCTGCTTGGCGACCAGCGTCGCCGCGGATTCGTCGGCGCGGTAACAGAAGCCGACGTCGAAGCCGTCCTTGGCGAGGCGCAGCACGCAGGCCGCGCCGATGCCCCTCGACCCGCCGCTGACCAACGCGACACCCTGTCCGCCCATCACACACCCACCGGAATCCGCTTGTCCGCCAGAGCATCCGAGCCGGCATCCGAGCAGACGTGTGGTACGACAAGCACGCAGCTGACCGCGCCGTCGTCGTCGGACGACGCGATGACCGCTGGCGTCTCGGCGATCGACGGGTCGGACTCGACCATCGCGAGCAGCGCGACGAGCGCGAACAACCCGGCCGCCGACGCGGTGTCGCCGATCAGTTCGGACAACCGGACCCGGCCGGTCGCCGGACCGCCGAACACGTCGCGCAGCGCGGTGTCCTGCCCGGCGTCGGCCGAACTGGCCACCGCGGTGTGCACGTCGGCCGGCGCGATGCCCGCGGTTCGCAACAGTCCGCCGACCGCGCGCAGGGTCGTCGTGCGCACGTCGTCCACCGGGCCGGTACCGGAGCCGAAGCCGAGGACGGTGGCCAACGGCCGGTCGCCTCGGGCCGTGACGGCGTCCAGGGTTTCCAGCGCCACCATGGCGCAGCCCTCGCCGAGCGGCACGGTCGGCTGCGCACCGCCGCGCGCACACCGTTCCAGCAGCGACCGGTCCGCGCTGAACTCCTCGACGGCACCGCACAGCACCCGCCGGGCGCGACCGGTGACCAGCAGCCGCCGCGCGTAGTTCAATGCGTGCGGGCCGGTGTTGCGGCCGGCCGCGATGGTCGCGTTCGGTCCCTTGATCTGGTGCCAGATCGCGACCTGGCCTGCGGCGCAGTTCATCACGCAGTACGGCACCAGCGCCGGCTCGATGTGGTCGGGCCGTTCGCCGACCAGCGACGCCCTTGTCAGGCCCATCATGCTGGCGACACTGCCGGTCGTCGTGCCGAGCACGACGGCGGTGTGCTCGCCGGTGGTGTCCACGCCGTCCGGGTGTTCGGCGAGGCGCGCCAACAGGTCCGCCGCCGTCACGACGGCCAGCCCGCTCGCCCGGTTCATCGCGCGAACCTTCTTGTCGCCCAACGCCTTGCGCACGTCGAAGTCGGGCACAAGGCACGCGGACACGTCGTCGACTGCCCACCGCTCCCGACTTGGTGCCTGTGCGGTGGCGCGGCCGGCCAACAGACCGGCGGCGAACTCGGCCGGTCCGCTGCCGAACGGGGAGATCGCCGACCAGGCGGTAACCGCGAGAGGTTAGTTCATCACAGCGCCCCCGTTCCGATGGCGGCCGTGTGATCGTCATAGCGACCGAGGATCACGACCGAGTTGTTGCCGCCGAACGCCCAGCCGTTGTTCTGCACGATCCGCAGGTCCGCGTCGACCGACTCGTTCGGCACGCAGTCCACCGCGCACTCCGGGTCGGTTTCGCGGTGGTTGACCGTCGGCGGGATGAACCCGTCGGTGATGGCCAGCGCGCAACCGATCGCGGCCAGCGCGCTCGCGGCGCCCATGGTGTGGCCAAGCATCGACTTCATGGACACGACGCGGGGCAGCCGGGCGCCGTACAGCTCCCGGATCGCCCTGGTCTCCGCGAGGTCGTTGGCCTTGGTTCCGGTGCCGTGCGCGGAGATCAGGTCGACCTCCTCCGGCTTCACGCCTGCGTTCTCCAGCGCGAGGTTCATGCAGCGGGCGATCCCGGGCTGGTGCGGCGCGACCGGGTGGTACGCGTCGCAGGACAGCCCGTAGCCCAACACCTCCGCGTAGATCCGGGCGCCACGGGCCAGTGCGGACGTCAGGCTCTCCAACATCACCACGCCCGCGCCCTCGCCGGTGAGGATGCCCATCCGGTTGACGTCGAACGGCCGGCAGCAGTCCGGCGCGATGCTGCGCAGCCGGTAGAAACTGGCGAACGTCTTGCGGCACACCGCGTCCGCGCCACCGCACAGCGCGAAGTCCGCGTCGCCGAGGCGGATCGCGTCGAACCCGTTGCCGATCGCGTAGTTGCCAGCGGAGCAGGCGGTCGCGATCGTGGTCGGCTCGACGTCCACGAGGCCGAGCTCGCCCGCGATCGCGGTGGACAGCCGGGCCGGCGACACCCGGCGTGCCGTCGCCTGGTCCATACCAGTGAACCCGCCGGCCAACTCCTGTTCCACCAACGTGTCCAGGTCCCGGCTCTCGCCGTCGGTGGTGCCGACGGAGAGCACTCCCCTCCGCTCGCGCAGCCAGCCGCCGTCCAGGCCCGCGTCGGCGACGGCCAACCGGGCCGCGGCCACCGAGAACCGGCTCGCCCGGCCGATGTCGGCGAGGTCGACGTCGTGGATCCAGTCCTCGGGCCGGAAACCGGCCACCTCGGTCCCGTTGCTGTGCGCGAAACCGGTGGTGTCGAACGCCCCGATGGGCGTCACGTTGCTCCGGCCGGCCCGCAGCGCGGCACCGAACTCACGCACACCCATGCCGATGCTGGACACGACACCGCAACCGGTGATGACGACGCGGCCGGTGCCGTCGTGCCGTTCCTGGTCGGTCAGCTGTGCAGCCATCGCCGATCCCTTCTGCGCGTACAAGGTTTGTTGTCGGTCACCAGCCGGCCAGACCGGCGACGACCCCGTACGCGCTGCGCACGTCGACCATCTCGGCGAAGTTCTCGTCGTCGATCTCGACGCCGTACTCCTTCTCCAGTGCTGCCAGCACATCCATCAGGGACAGCGAGTCTGCCTCGTGGTCCTCGCGGAAGCTGCTGGTCTCCGTGACGTCGACGGCATCCAGTTCCAGGTGCTCGCAGACGATTTCCTTGATGCGGTCCATCCGATCCGACAGCGCGGCGCTCATCGTGTGTCCTCCATTCGGCGCACCCTTGGTTGACGAACGCCAAAGCTATGGCGGTGGGTTGACACACGGCTGACACGACGCTGACGAAAACGGACTATGCGTTTTCCACAGTCGGCCCGGTGCCCTACCCACACCGGTACCGAGTGCGTAAGGCACTGTCCATTCCGTGATCTCGTCGTCAGAGTTGGTGCTGACCACAGGCAACGGCTCAGGTCGGTAGGCAGGCGGGGAGGGAACAGCGTGGCGATTCAGGTGAACATCCTGGGGCCGCTCGTACTCGTGTGCGACAGTCAGGAATACGACGTCGGTTCGGCTCGCTTCCGTACGCTGCTCGGTCTGCTCGCGCTGGCACCCGGCACGCCCATGTCCACCGACCAACTCGTGGACGAACTGTGGCCGGACCGGGAGATCAGCAACGCGCGCAACGCCCTGCAGGCGAATGTGGTGCGGTTGCGGCGAAAGCTGGAGTCGATCACCGGCCGGCCCGGCGAGACGCTGATCCGCACCACCACCGTCGGGTATCTGCTCGACCTCCCTGCCGATGCCGTCGACGCCTGCGGTTTCACCAGTACGGCCGACCACGGCGCCGCGCTGCTGGCCAGCGACCCGGAACGGGCCGCCGCGCTGCTGGAGCGGGCGCTGCTGATGTGGCGGGGACCGGTGCTTTTCGACGTCACCGGTGGCCCGCGCTGCGCCAACGCGGCGATCCGACTCCGGGAACGGTGGCTGGCCGCCCAGGAGGATCTTGTCGACGCGAAGCTCGCCATCGGTGGCGAGCGCACCGTGATTCCCCAACTACGACAACTGATCGCGGAACACCCGGAGCGGGAGCGGTTCAGCGAACTGCTGATGATCGCGCTGTACCGGGACGGCCGGCAGGCCGAGGCCGTCGCGACCTTCCACACGGCACGCAAGTGGCTCGACCGGGAACTCGGCCTGCAGCCGGGCCGCTCCCTCAGCCGGCTCTACGGCTCCATCCTGCGGCAGGAACCGCAACACGCGTAACCGCCCTGCCGACGGGCGCGATGTCAGCACACATCGGGCTTCGGACAGCACATCGGCACTTGCCAGCACTGCACAGCACTCGACACAGATTGGTTGCGCCATGCCCACTATCTGCCTAGAAGAGTCACCGCAGACGAGCGACCTGGTAATCGAGGAGTTCGACGGGTGGTCCAATCCACCCGCGACGGCGCAGATCGCGCTGTGCATCTGCTGGGCCGAGACGACCCCGTCGCTCGTCGTCCCGTGACCGGATCACACCCGGACCGAGCCGCCGACGCGCCGCGCGTCGGCGGTCTTGGCTTCCTGCGGCACCTGCGGGCCGAGGTGATCGTGGGCGAGGCGGTCTACCTGTTCGGCGAGCGCAGCGTGACGACCTTGTCGGGCAACGACATCCAGGCCCTCGCAGGCCTGCTGGACGGGACGCGGGACGTGCCGGCGCTGTGCGCGGCGCTGGCCGACCAGCTGTCCTCGGCACAGGTGACGCGGCTGGTGGACCGGCTCGTCGCGGCCCGACTGGTCGGCTGGCAGACGCCGGAAACCGAACCGGGCACGGCGGCCTACTGGGACGCCATCGGCACCGAGCCGCCGGCCGCGGCCACCGGACTGGCGCTCGTGACGGTCGACGACGTCGACCCGTCGGCGACCATCGCCGCGTTGCGCGCCACCGGATTCCAGGTGCACGAGACACCGGCCGACCGCCTGCCCGGTGAGCACGGCCTGACCGTCGTGCTGTGCGAGGACTATCTCGCGCCGGAGCTCGCCGTCGTCGACGCGACGCACCGTTTGGCCGGATTGCCGTGGCTGCTGGCCAAACCGACCGGCACCCAGGCATGGCTCGG
>DATBCR010000715.1:0-1791 GCA_036270375.1 Pseudonocardiaceae bacterium
CGCGCCTTCCAGCGCCGCCGCCGCGTCCGCCACCCCGAGTTCGGCGTTGACATACTCGGCGGCCGCCGCGTGCGGATTGGTGGTCGGCTCGGACAGCAGCAGATCGGCGAGCGGTTCCAGCCCGGCCTCGCGCGCGATCTGGGCCTTCGTCCGCCGCTTCGGCTTGTACGGGAGGTAGATGTCCTCCAGCCGCGACTTGGTGTCGGCGGCCATGATCTGCGCGGCCAACTCGTCGGTCAGCTTGCCCTGCGAGCGGATCGACTCCAGGATCGTCGCCCGGCGTTCGGCCAGTTCACGCAGGTAGCGCAGCCGGTCTTCGAGAATGCGCAACTGCTCGTCGTCCAGCGAGCCGGTGGCCTCCTTGCGGTACCGCGCGATGAACGGCACGGTCGCCCCGCCGTCCAACAGGTCGACCGCCGCGTCGACCTGACCCGCGCGCACGCTGAGTTCGTCGGCGATCAGCCGGTTGATCGACACCGATGGTCCCGCCGCGCCCGTCATTGCCGTCACTGCTCAACCCGCCCCTGCCGCCCGCCGACACCGAAGGACATATTCTGCCCTCCGCGCCGGTCGGACGGTGGACGGGGCCAGTGGCTTGCCGGGACCACATGAAGTCGGCTTCAAGCGGCGGACGCCGACGCTCGGCCGGCGTTGGGTCGCCAGTCCGGCCGAGCGTCGGCTTGCCGCGCCGGGACCTCGCTCAGTTGACCTGCTTGACCTCGACCCCGCGCCAGAAGGCCACCCGGCCGCGGATCTGCTCAGCCTCGGGCTTCGGTGTCGGGTAGTACCAGACTGAGTCTTTGTTCTCGGCCCCGTTCACGGTGACCGAGAAGTAGCTGGCGGTGCCCTTCCACGGGCACACGGACGTCATCGAGCTGTCCGAGATGTACTCCGGCTTGAGCGTGGTTGCCGGAAAGTACAGGTTGCCCTCCACCGTCACGACGTCGTCGGTCTCGGCAAGCACCGCGCCGTTCCACACCGCCTGGTAGGTCATGTTCGTACCCTCCCTCGTCGACTGCTCTCGTTATGACGAAGGCGCGGCGGCCGTCGCATATTCCCGGTTACGCCTGACGTGCTCGCCGGACCGCTCTGCGGAGCTGGATGATCCGGGCGTAGCCGGGTATCGCGACCAGCAGCACACCGCAGATGGCCGCAAGCAGGAGCGCGACACCCAGCGGCAGTTGCAGGCCAGCGCCGAAGAACGAGATGCGCACGGACTGGCCGTTCTGAATGATGAACACCAGCAGGACAAGGAGTACGACGGCGGCCAAGGTGACGCCCACCCACAGCCCGCTGATCCTGGTTCGCTTGACCTGCTTGGTTATGACGGTTGGCACGACCGGCATCGGCTCGGCAGGCGCCTGATGCCGGCCCGGTGTCGGGGCCGGTGTTGGGTTTGCGGCCTGCACCGGGATCTGGTCGGTGTCCGGTGCGTCGGTGAGGTGTTCGTGGTCAACCATGTCGATCACCTGCTTCCTGCGGCTCGTGGTCAGCGCGCCGCGTACTCAGTGTGGCGCCCGCGCGCCTGATCCGCTGCACCCAGCCAGCCTGGATTGCATCCGATCGGGTTATTTCGGATGACCCGTGAGCACCAGGTTCGCCATCGCGAGCACCGCGTCCGTGGCCCGAGCGGCCGGGTACTCGTCCCGGATGGCCCGGCGGAGGTCGGCGGCCAAGCCGGCCAGCACCAGGTGTGCCACGCAGTCCGCGTCCATGTCCGAACGGGCTTGCTCGAGGAGTGTTCGTACGTGCTGCTGCCACACCAGGTAGCCGCCGACCCGGTAGCGCGCG
>DATBCR010000716.1:0-5685 GCA_036270375.1 Pseudonocardiaceae bacterium
CGGTTGACAATTGGATCGGTTTCTATAATAGTAGTCGACGGCACTCAGCGATCGGGATGCTCAGTCCAGACGACTATGAGAAGTCACTCCGCACGGCTGCTTGAGGCCGCGTGCCCCTGTCCACCGTTCGGGGGGAACCTCATCGATCACCGTCATGCGGTCGATAGTCCGATTGAGGACCAAGTGCTGCGTCTGCCCATGCGCCAGCCACAGCAAAGCGTGCGCAGGTGTCACCGCGAGCGTGGCCTGCCCACTCCTCCGTACCTGTGGTTGGTAGCCCACCCGCAGCCGGGTCAGTACCCGTTGCACAAGCTCGTCCTCACCGTCGATCACGTCCTGGACCCACGACATGAGGTGTGGTTCCAGGTGCGACGGCACACTCTCGTACAGTTCAGCCGATGGCGCGGCGCCAACGCCGCGTTCAGCGAGGATGGGCCACGGCGCAAGCGGGTCGACCTCCGCCCGCCGGGACAGTTGTTCGGTCATGGCCGGACGGTAGCTGGCCCCCCGACAACGACCGGGTGATACAGCGGGTTATCACCCGGTCGATGCGAGGCGCCCTGTCGCACCGCGGTCGCTGCGGAGGTCCTTGCGATGCACCGATCACACCCGGATCGGGCCTTGGACCTGCTCGACTGCTTGTTCGGAATACCCGGCCGCCGCTGCGATCCTGTTGAACATCGCAGAGCGCAACCTCGACACCGTCACTGAACCCCGCGCCGCGTTGTTGGCGGTGTTCCGGGGAGGCGGTGGTCGCGCACCACGAGACCCGCGATTGCACGGGACCGGGTTCTGGTTGCCCTTGTTGTTCGTGGCGAGCGAACAGGGCAAGTCAACCCCGCCGTCTTCTCCGTGGTGTCCCTGCTGAGCAGCAGGCTGGTCAGCCGCTTCGGTTCGAGGGTCGTCGCGTACGGGGCGGCGATCCAGGCCGTCGGCGTGGCGGCGGTCATCGCGGCGACGCTGTGGACGTGGCCGGACCTGACGATCCTGAACCTGGCACCGCGCATGGCGTTGATCGGCGTCGGGAACGCGATGACGATGACCACCCTGTTCCGGGTGGTGCTGTCCGGCGTCCCGGGCGACCGGGCGGGTGTCGGCAGCGGCGCGCTGGCCACCACCCAACAAACCGCGCTGGCCCTGGGGGTCGCCACCCTGGGCACCCTGTTCGCCGACCTGAACGCGACCCCGAGAACCGCGTTCACGGTCGTACTGGCGGCGATGCTGCTGGTAGCGACCGCGATCGCCGTCTTCGGCCGCCGCCTACCCTGAACCCTCGCGGGCGGCGAGGAAACGCCGCGGGCTGCCGGGATCGGCGGCCCGCGGCTACTTCTTCGCCTGCCAGGCAACAACGTTGTGCACGGTCCGAACCGTGTCGGGATGGGTCGGCCCGAGTACCCGCGCCCGATCCAGCAACAACCGCTGATAGTCGGCGAGAGCGCCTTCGGCATCACCGGCGTCGCCCCGGTAGTGGGCCAGATTGCCGCGCGCCAGAAAGGTTGTGGGGTGGTCGGGCCCCAACACTCGGGTCAGATCCCGGATCAGGTCCGTCGACGCGGCGATGGCGCCGGCGAGATCCCCGGTTTCCGAACGTAGGGCGGCGATGTTGATCCGATCACCGAGCACGTCGGGGTGGTCGGGCCCCAGCACCCGCGAGCGATCGGTGAGCAACCGCTCCGTCTCCGCGAGAGCGTGCACCTTGTCGCCGGCCTGACCACGCCAGTGCACGAGATTCCCGCGTGTGGCAAGGGTGTGGGGATGTTCCGGTCCGAACACGCGCACCAGATCGGCCAGCAGTTCCGCCAGAGCCGTGACGGCACCGGCCGCGTTCCCCGTGTTCGCGGCCGAGAAAGCCATGTTGTTGCGGGTGAGGAGGGTGTCGGGGTGGTCGGGACCCAACGTCCGTAGCTGGTCGGCGAGCAACTGCTCCAGCGCCGTGACGGCACCAGCCGGGTCCCCCGCCTTGTCCCGCCAGAACGCGATACCGCCGCGCGCGGAAAGCGTGTGCGGGTGGTCCGGCCCGCACACCCGCAGCAGGTCACCGAGAAGTTGCTCGAAGTCGGCGACGGCACCGGCCGCATCGCCCGCCCGGCCACGGGTGGAGGCGATGTTGTGGCGAGTCGTCAGTGTGTCCGGGTGGTCCGGCCCCAACACCCGCACCCGATCGACGAGCACCTGCTCCAGCGCCGCGATCGCCCCCGCCAGATCACCCGCCTCCCCGCGCGAGCAGGCGAGATTGCTGCGGGTGGTCAGGGCGGCCGGATGGTCCGGCCCCAGCACGCGCGATCGATCGGCCAGCAGCCGTTCCAACTCGGCGACGGCACCGGCATGATCTCCCGCCTCACCGCGCCAGAAGGCGATGTTGTTGCGGGTCATCAGGGTGTCCGGGTGATCCGGGCCTAACACCCGCACCCGATCCACGAGCAACCGCTCGAACTCCACGATGGCACGAGGGACATTACCGGCATGGCCACGCCAGGAAGCGAGGTTGTTCCGGGTGCCGAGGGTCTCCGGGCTGTCCGGCCCCAACACCCGGACGCGATCGACGAGCACCTGCTCCAGTGCCGAGGCGGCGCCCGCCGGGTCGCCCGCCTCCCCGGTCCACGACGCGCTGCTGTTGCGGGCGCGGAGGGTCGCGGCATGGTCCGGACCCAGTACCCGCAGCAGGTCGTCGAGCAGTTCGGCCATCGCGGCAACGGCACCGGCGTGATCACCCGCCTCGGCACGGCAGTGGGCGATGTTGTTGCGGGTGCGCAGGGTGTCGTGGTCGTCCGGCCCGAGCACTCGTGACTGGTCGGCGAGCAACGCGTGGTAAACAGCGACCGCTCCGGCAAGATCTCCCGCCTCACCGAGGGAGTGGGCGACGTTGTTGCGGATGGTGAGGGTGTCCCGGTGGTCCGGCCCCAAGATCGCGACCGCGTGGGCGTGCAGCACTTCGTAGTACTCCCGGGCCTGCGCCGGCCGCCCGACTCCGTTCAGGCTCAGTCCGATCCGGATCAGCGCCGGATGGGCCGCGTCGGACCAGAGATTCTCGCCCGCGTGTTCGGCCAGGATCGCCGCGTTGGCGCGGAACATGGCCTCCACGTTGGGATCGTTGGGAATATTTGGCCACGTTTCCATCAGGGCGTTGGCCGCGGTGACGACCAGGTGCGGCCGGAGTTCCTGGCTGGACAGGTCTCGGGTGGCTCGTTGGACTAGACCGTGCACCCGGATGCCGTGCGGTTGCAGGGTGATCAGGTTGAGGCGGTGCAGGACCGCGAGCCCGTCGGCGACGACGTCGGCATCGATGTCGGCATCGGTGTCGGCCAGGCGGGTCACGGCGTGGGTGTCGAACAAGGAACGCGGGATTCCGGTCGGGTCGAGTACCGACGCCAGTTCCAGCAGGGTGCGGGGTGCGCGTTCGTCGCGGGCCAGTCGGGCGGCCAGTTCCAGCGACATCACCCAGGTGAGGGTGATGATCCGTTCGTGGTCGTCGGGTAGTTCGTCGGGTGACGGCACGACGTCGGCCAGCGTGCGGGACCGGTCGGCCAGTCGGGTGCGGTAGGCCGCGATCGTCGTGGTCGGGTTGTTGATCAGGTAGGCGGCGGCCTGGGTCAACGCGAGCGGCAGCAGGCCCAGGTCCCGGGCCAGGCCGTCGACCTCGTGCGCCGGGTGGTCGGGCAGGCGCTCGGTCAGGTAGGTGTGCGCCTCGGCGGGCGTGTAGACGTCGACCGGGATGCGTGTGGTGTTCGGCCGGTCCAGGCCGGCGCCGCGGTAGCGGGTGGTGATCACGACCTGGCCGGTGTCGCGGTTCGGTGGCCACAGGCCGCGCAGGTCGCCGGGCAGGCGTAGGTCGTCCAGCACGATCAGCCAGCGACGGTCGGTGGTGGCCAGCCAGGACAGCCAACGCAGCACGGCGCGGTCCGGCTGGTCCGGGTCGGCGCCGAGCACCGCGACGGCCGCGTCCAGATAGGCCGAGACGACCGTGTCCCGGCTGCCGGCGTTGATCCACGCGATCACGTCGACCGCCGGGTCGTCCCAGAACCGTCGCGCGTGGGCGGCGGCCAGTTGGGTCTTGCCGACACCGCCAGTCCCGGACAGCACCGGGGTGAGCACGACGGCGGCACCACTGCCGGCGGTGTCGTGCACCGTGTCCAACAGCCGGCGGGGCACGAACGCGGTCGCCTCAGGGGGCGGCAGGCCGACGCGCACCCGCCGTCGCCCCAGCGGCGGCACGGTCCCGCCCGGTTGCCCGGTGAGCAGGCGCAGCAACGAGTCCGCGCCCGCGACGGTGAACTCCGGCACGTGGTAGACGGTCGAGATGGCCGGTGCCAGGAAGTCCGGGATGCCCTCGACGGTCTGGCCCGGCACCACGACCGGCAGGAACCGGTCGATGCGATCGGAGTTGCGGTAGAAGGCATCCCGGATCAACCGGGCCTCCCACTGCACGCCGCGACCGACCAGCGGCCCGGTCTGGCCCTGGGCCCGCGCGCGATAGGCGGGCGACGCGATCACCAGCACGTGGTCGGCGTCCCGGATCTGGTCGGCCATCCACAGCGACCAGTCCCGGCGTTGCCCTTCGGCCTCCAGGTCGATGTGCGCGTCGATGCCCTGCGACCGCAGGAACTCCCACAGTCGGGCCACCATCTCGCGGTGGCCGGAGTCCTCGTCGCGGGCATACGACAGGAACACCCGCACGCCACACATGGTAGTGCGGGGGGTCACGGTCGGTTCAGGGTTTCGTCGCGTTGTCCACGGCGCGCCTGCCGTCCTGCCACACCTCGCGGATGTTGCCGGCCAGGTTGTCCAGGTCGAAGGCGTCACCGTCGACGACGACCACGTCGGCGCGGAAGCCCGGGGCCAGGCGGCCCAGTTCGGCGTCCAGGCCGAGGAGTTCGGCGGCCGACGACGTGGTGGCCGCGAGAACCTGGCTGGGGGTCATGCCGCAACCGGCCATCAGCGGCAGCTCCTCCAGGTTGGTGCCGTGCGGGCCGCCGCCGCTGTCCGTCCCCATCGCGATCCTGACCCCGGCCTCGACCGCGCGGCGCATCGAGTCCTGGTGCACCTCGACGACCTCCTCGGCCTTGCGGATCACCGCCGTGGGCAGCCCGACGTTCCGGGCCGGTGCGCGTTGCTACTCACCGCCTGGCGACGAGGCACCACGAGAGGCCCCCGCGCGGCACCCGTCGACTCCGAGATCGCATGTAACCCTCGCGCTACCGAGGAGGGGCAGGTTTCGGCGTCCCGGACATGTTGAGCGCCCAGATAATGTCAGCGGCCGCGCCCAATTGATGTCAGTGGATGAGGGTTGGTCGTGCCGACCAACGCCGCCGCACCCGCGATTGCCGCAGGCACCCCATCCTTGACGTCATGGCGCATCTGTGCTTTCTGGGCCTGCTTGATCTCGCCAGTAAGCCAATGCGCGCTCGCTGGCCAGGGTGTGGGGGTGGTCAGCGCCCAACGTCTGTTCCCAGTGAGAGACGAGCTTGGCGAAGGCCAAGGCAGCCTCCGCTGAGGCGGCGTCTCCTACCTTCGAGCGAAATACGTCCAGCAAAACCCTGGCTCCCCAGGCAGCGAAGGTGGTGTTGGGGTCGAAACACCACAGGTAGTCGACGAGAAGTTGCTCAAGGGCCTGCGCCGCACCGGCTGGGTCACCAGCCTCCCCCGCCAACGGGCGAGACTGCATCGGGTTCGGAGGGTGTCGGGGTG
>DATBCR010000717.1:0-9890 GCA_036270375.1 Pseudonocardiaceae bacterium
GTCCTCAACAGCGTCCTCAGTTACAACACGGCCATCGGCCACGGCGCCAACCCGGCCGCGCCAGGCACCCCGGGTGGCGGAAGCGGCGGCGCCATCTACACCGACGGCAACCTCTACACCGTGCGGGTCGCCGGGTGTGTCGTAGCGGACAACCACGCCAACGAGGGCGGTGGCGCGGTGTTCTTCGTCAGCAACGACCGCACCGGCACGATGACGATTGACAGCTCGACGTTCCAGAACAATCCGAGCGACGGATTCGGCACTACGGGCTTCCCCGGTTTCTTCTTCCTCGGCGCGCACAACCCGACCGTGACGGCCTCGACACTGCGCTGACGGCGCGTCGACAACGATACTGGCGTTGTGCACCCGCAGGACGACAGCCGCCTGACCAGACGCGCCGCGAACGGCGACCCGGCCGCGTTCGCCGAGATCGTCGACCGCTACGCGCCGCACATCCTGTGCCTGTGCCGGAACATGTTGCGCCGCCAGGCCGACGCCGAGGACTGCCTGCGGGACGTGTTCGTCGTGGCCGCGACCCGCCTTGCCGGCCTTCGCGAACCCGATCGACTGCGCAGCTGGCTGTTCGCCGTGGCACGACAGGAATGCCTTGCCCGGCTCAGGAAACCTGACGCGGCCGAACCGCGCCAGATCATCGACGCGGCCGACCTGCCCGCACGCGACCGGCTCGCGCTCGAACTGGCCGACCGCCAGGGCCTCGGCACCGTCGAACTCGGCGAAGCACTCGGCATGCGGCCGGCGTCGGCCGACAAGCTGCTCAATCGGGCGCGCGCCAACGCCTACCGTTCGGTCGGTGCCCTGCTGCTTGCCCGCACCGCCCGAGGCAGCTGCGCTCAACTCGACGTGGTGCTCGCCGACTGGGACGGTCGCCTCACACCGCTGCTGCGCGAACGCGTCGCCCGGCACGTCGACGAGTGCGCCACCTGCCCGGAGACCGAGCGCCGGCTCGACCCGACTGCGCTGTTCACCGGCACGCCAACGGTTTCCGTCCCGTTCGAGCTGCGCTCACGCATCCTGGACGCGGCCGCACACGCCCGCCACCAAGGCGTACCGCTCGGCACCGGCTGGCGGCAGGGCTGGCCACCGGGCTCCCGGCCGCTCGTCACCGGTCGGCGTGTCGCCGTCGCCGCCGCGGTCCTCGCGCTGATCGCGCTCGGGATCATCCTGGGCACGGTGATCCTTCGCCGGCCGACCGCACAAGTCGCCGCACCGCCATCGAGCCCGACGACAGCACCGGCAACCACTACGCCCCAACCGATCCAGACCACGTCAGCCACCGCTCCGGCGCCGAGCGTCGACAGCGCGACAGCGGTCTGCGTCCACTCCGACCTGACCCACACACTGGTGCCGCGCCTGACGTGGACGACCACCAACGACACCGGCATCAACCTGTTCGTCAACAGCAAGACCACGCTCTACGGCGCCTACCCACCCACCGGCACCATCGACCTGCCTCCCGTTGGCTGCACACCGGACGCCGGCCAGCAGACCTACACGATCACCACGACCGGCGGCACCGGAAAGCCCGCCACCCGCACCATCACCCTCACCCCACCCGCGACGACAACCGAGACCACCCCGCCGACAACGACAAGCGCCACGACGCCGACGAGCTGACCGTCCACAGTGGTCTCACGTGGGCCGTGCCGCCGTGACGAGCCATGCCCTGCCCCGCAACCGAACCCCGTCCGGCGTGACGAACGCCCGCAATCCGTTCGCGAGCGCGTCCCGAGCCAGCGCCGCCACGTCCGGAGCGGCCCGCGACAGGTGGTACCGGATCGGCCCCCACGCACCGAGAAACGCCGCCGCGTCCGCCACATCCCGCCCGACGTCCTGATCCGCCTCGATATGCGTCCACGCGACGTCGACGAATCCCGCCCCGGTCAACACATCGAGTATCCGCGCCGGGTCCGCGAACGACGTCGGACCGGTACCGTCCGGTCCGGTCGGCCGAGGCACGAACGGTGTCATACCGTCGAAAACGGTCCCCATGTCGGTCCCCGCGAACGCCTTGAAACACACGAACGCGAGTCGCCCAGCCGGCCGCAGCGCCCCGCGAATGTTGGCGAACGCGGCGACCGGATCGGCGAAGAACATCACCCCGAGCCGGCTGACCGCCACGTCGAACCCGCCCGGCGCAAACGTGTGCACCTGCGCGTCCCCCTGCTCGAACGTCACGTTGCCCAGGTTCTCCGCCACCGTCCTGGCACGCGCCCGTGCCAGCATCGGCCCGGACAGGTCGATCCCGACGGCCCGCCCGGAACCGGCCTTGCGGGCGGCCTGCCGGGTCAGTTGGCCGTTGCCGCACCCGATGTCGAGCACCCGGTCCCGCTCGCCGATCCCGTCCAGCAGGAACGGGTTGAAGCCGCCGTTCATGGCGTCGTAGCGGTCGTCGTGCGCGGCCCAGTGTTCGCCCTCGTACCCGTTCCACGCCTCGGCCTGCGCGGTGTTGATGATCATCGGCGGTCCTCACCAGTAGCGGGGTTGCCCTGGCATGGTCTCAAGGTCCGCCAGCAGCAGGTCCCGGTCCTCGTCCTCGGTGATCGCCTCGGCCGCCGCCAGCGCCTTGTCGGTGTACCCGCGTGCCGCCTCCGCGTCCGGTAGCACAGCTGACGCCCTTGCCAGCGCCTCGTAGGCGAACGCGAGGTCCCAGTCGCCGATGCCGTGTTCGAGGCAGATGTCCAGCACCCGCTGTGCGTGGTGCAGCGCCGGTTCGGACCGGCCGAGCACCGCGTACACCCGGGAGACCTGCCATTCGCCCCTGGCCAGGTGCGCGGGTGTCGCGGTCGGCACCTGGCCCCAGTGGTAGCGGGAGGCGTGTGCGGTGTGGATCATGCGGTCGTCGTCGGCGGTGCTGCGCTGTTCCTGTTCCAGTAGCCGCCACGTCTGGTTGAACAGCTGACTGGCCAGCAGCCGCTCGTCGGTGACCGTGCCGGTGCCGGGCGGGCTGCTCGGCGTGGCGTGGGTGGCCGGGTCCGGTTCCGTCATGTCGATCCCTTCACTGATCAGGTGGTTGATCCGGTGCAGTGCGCCACGCAGCCGGGTGGTGCGCGCGTCCAACAGTTGCCGCTGGCGCCGCAGGATCCGGGCCAGCGACTCGGTGTCCCCGGCCTGCCAGGCGGTGACGGCGGCCCGGACCGCGTCCAGCGGCAGCTCGACGGACCGCAACAGCCACACCAGCCGGGCCTCGGCCACCTGATCGAGGGAGTACCACCGGTAGCCGGTGTCCGGGTCGACGGCGGCCGGCCGCAGCAGGCCGATGCGGTCGTAGTGCCGCAGTGCCTTCGCGGTCAGCCCGGACCGTCGTGCCAGGTGCCCGACCGAGAGCCTGGGGTCCGTCATGGCACGACGCTAGAACGTTCCAGTGGGGGAAGCGCAAATCGAACGGCCGGTGCGTGCCGGCGTCGTAGCCTGGCAGTGACGGCCGACACCGATGGGGGTTGCTGGCGATGTTCGATCCGCTGTCCGGGCTGTTGTCGCAGGCGCTGGGCGCCGTGCTGCGGAACGTGTTCGAGATCGCGTTCGGCTCGACAAGGGACTGGGCCTACCGTCGCAGGCTGGCCCGTCATCTCGTCTCGCCGGACGCGCTGTTGCACCGCATCGGCCCGGCCGTCGTCGATGTACGCGACCTGCGGCTGGCCGGCCTGCCGGCCGACGAGTGGACCGCAGCCGTGCACGCCGTGCGCGACTCGTTGGCGCTCGTCATCCCGATCGAGCTGCCGTTGGGTTACGCGCTGCTGCGCGATTCGGCCGCGTTGCGCGCCCACGTCATCGCCCGCTCGGCCGGTGTCCTTCGGGCCGCGAGCCTTTCCGACCAAGGGCACTACGCCTACCAGCTCCTGCTGACCGCATGCTGCGACGGGCTCGTCAACGAGATCAAGGGATCTCCCGGCCTCGCGGCGCTGATCCAGTCCATGTCGCTCAACGATCTCGACCTTGCGACCAGCCAGATCGTCCGCATGCTCACCGACCTGCTCGGCCGTGCACGGATGGCGGACCTGTTGTTCGAGCAGCGTTACGTCGACTTCGTCACCGAGACGATGCGGACGTTCGAGCTGTTCGGCGTGAGCAGCGGCCGCGCCCCGGCCCGCCAGTCGTTCGACGACTACTACGTCAGCCTGGCCCTGACGCGCCGCGAACGCGACTCGCCGCAACAGGACCTGACGGGTGCCGGGACCGACGGCACGCACGCCATCGCGGACGTCCCGAGGGTGCTGCTGCAGGGCGGCGCGGGAGCCGGCAAGACCACGTTCCTGGTGCGCCTGCGCCTGCTGGCCGCGCGACGACTGTTCGGCGGCGACGCGACCGGCGGCCCGGATGTGATGCCGTTCTTCGTGCCACTGCGCCGTTTCGCCGACAGTGACCTCCCCGGCCTAGAGGACCTGGTCGCCATCGACGCGCGGGCACTGGTGGGGGAGCGGCCGACCGGCTGGGCCAGTTCGATCTTCCGCGACGGCCGCGGCCTGCTGCTGGTGGACGGCCTCGACGAGCTGACGACGGACCGTCGGGCGGATGCGTTGGCGTGGCTCGGGGAACTGGTCGCCGCGTACCCCCGGTCGCGTTTCGTCGTCACGTCCCGGCCGTCCGCCCTCGACCCGGACTGGGCGGACGAACACGGCTTCGTCACGTTCGACCTGTTGCCGCTCAGCGATATCGGCATCCGCGACTTCATCGCCAACTGGCACGAGGCGGCCCGGCAACGGGAGACCGGCGCGGACGAACGCGCGTGGCTGACGGATGCCGAGCGCGCCCTCGGCAACACCCTTTCCAACCGGCCGGAACTGCGCAAGCTGGCGTCGAGCCCGTTGCTGTGCGGGCTGATCTGCGCGCTGCACCGGCAGCGGAACATGACCCTGCCCGGCGACCGGCGTGGCCTGTTCGACGCCGCCCTCGACCTGTTGCTCGTCCGCTGGGACGAGCAGCGCGGGATCGTGCTCGACGGCGCGTGGCCGCACAACAAGGAGGAGCAACTCGTTCTGCTGCAACGACTCGCGTACTCCATGGTGGTCAACGGCGAGGTCGTGCTGTCCCGGGACGACGCCACCGCCCGGTTCGCCCGCGCCATCCAGGGCCTGCGGGCGCAGCGCGCCGAACCGGGCGCGATCCTGCAGCAGGCCCTTGAACGGACCGGTCTGCTGCGCGAGCCGTACCCCGACCAGATCCAGTTCGTGCACCGCACCTTCCGGGACTACCTCGCGGCACGGGAGTGCGTCGACGCGGGGCTGACCGGGCTGCTGATCGAACACGCGCACGAGGAGTCGTGGCGCGAGGTGGTGGTGATGGCGGTCGCGCACGCCCGGCCCAAGGAGCGCGCGGAACTCCTGGAACGCCTGCTGGACAAGGCAACCACCGCACGGAAGAAGGACAGCCGGCTCGGCGACCGGCTGGACCTGGTGGCCGCGGTCTGCCTCGCCGAAGTCCAGGTGATCGACCCGGAGCGGGTGCGCACCCGCGTGCAGGACGCGGTCCGCAGGCTGATCCCGCCGGCCACGTTCGACCACGCCGACGCCCTCGCCCGTGCCGGCGCATTCGTGCTCGACCTGCTGCCCGGCCCGGCCGGCCTGACCGACGCCGAGGCCGCCCGCGTCGTGCGCACGGCCGCGCGGATCGCCACCGAGGGCGCGTGGGAACGGATCGCGCCGTTCGCGGAACGCAACCACGCCATGGTGATCGACGAACTGCTGTCCGGCTGGCGGCAGTCACCCGACCCGGTCGAGTACGCCCGCGTCGTACTGGCCAAAGTGGACTTCGGCGACCTGCGCGTCCCGGTCCGCCGCTGGGACCGGGTGTTGGCGCTCAAGCATTTCGCCCGGCTGACGGCCGTTCGTTGCATCGGTGACATCACGCCGCTCGACCCGCTGGCCGAGATCCCGAGCCTGCGCACGCTGGAACTGCGCGCCAACGGCGTGGTCCGGGACCTGCGCCCGCTCGCCGCCAGCCGCACGCTGAGCGAGCTGGACCTGCTGGTGTGCGACCTGCTGCGGGACCTGTCGCCATTGGCGGACTCGGCCGTGCGGAGTCTGTCGCTGCACCAGGTCGACCGGGCGGACCTGGCCAGCCTGCGGGACGTGCCGCTGCACCGGTTGCGCATCCGGCATCCTGGCCTCGCCGGTGGGCTGCACCCGCTGCCGGACACGCTGCCCCTGCGGGAACTGGTGGTGGACAACCAACCCGGCCACCGGTCCCTGCTCGGCGTCGAGCGGTGGCCCACCCTTGAGTACGTGAGCGTGGACGGCGCACCGCGCGCCGACGAGGCGGCCGCGCTGATCAGCCTGCCCGCGCTGCGGCATCTGGTGGTGCGGCGGGCCGATCCGGTCGGCGTACTGGCCGAACTGGCCGGCGTCGGCACGTGGCCCGCGCTGCGGTTGGTCGAACTGCCCGACCTGGACGCCGACGGCCTGAAGGCCGCCACGGCGATCCTGGCCGACCTGCCGGACGTGGAGGTCCGCGGTCCGGTGACACAGTAAAGGAGTCCATTGTGAGTGAAGGCGGTTTCGGCTCGGAATTCGACGTTCGCGCGGTCGATTTCGACGCCCTGTACCGGGGTGGTCCGATGGTCGAGGGCATGCCGGTCATCGGTATCCCTTGGGACATCGGACAGGCACAGCCGGTCGTGGTGGAGTGCGAACAGGCGGGGCGGATCAGCGGTGCCGTGCTCGACGTAGGCTGCGGCCTCGGCGAGAACGCGATCTTCCTGGCCGGTCGGGGCTATCGGGTGACCGCCGTGGACGCGTCGCCGGTCGCGATCGAGAAGTCACAGCAGCGGGCCGCCGAGTTGGGTGTGGACGTCGAATTCGCGGTTGCGGACGCCACCAGCCTGGACGGCTACGCGGGCCGGTTCGACAGCGTGCTGGACAGCGCGTGCTACCACTGCCTCGACACCGAGCAGCGCCACAGCTATGCGGCCGCACTGCACCGCGCCACCAAACCCGGCGCGCTGTTGAACCTGTTCTGCTTCGCCGAGGGCGGCATGCCGGCCCCGATGTACGTGACCCAGGAGAACCTGCGCGATACGTTGCCACCAGCCGGCTGGTCGATCACCGACATCCGCCGGGTCGACTACGTGGCCGCCGCCGGTCTCGACGAGGCCACCGCCAGGCTGGGTGTCCACTTCGAAACCGACCCGGCTGGCCGACCGCAGCTGCCGGCGTGGGCCGTCCAGGCCTACCGGGTTCCGTAAGGCGTCATCCGTCACCCGTCACCCGTCACCCGTCATCCGGCGGGATCGGTGCGCGCTGGGTAGTTTGCGGCCATGGATGCCAAGTGGGCGCGGGTCTGGTTCGCGGCGACGGCCGCGTGCGTTGTCGCCGGCGTGACGATCGGGTTGGTGCTGTCGTGGCGGAACCAGGTCGTCACGGTCGCCGGGACGGGTGAGCAGTTGGGCCGGTTCGGTGGCAGTCCGCTCAACCAGGCCCTGAACAATTTCGCGTTCTTCACCATCCAGTCGAACCTGATCGTCGGCGGCACCTGCCTGCTGCTCGCGATCAACCCGAACCGGACGTCGACCGTGTTCGGGGTGTTTCGCTTGACGGGGCTGGTCGCGATCACGGTGACCGGCATCGTGTTCCACGTCGCGCTCGGCGGTCTGCTCGATCTTGATTCGTGGGCGCTGGCGTCGGACAAGCTCGTGCACACGGTGGTGCCGATCATGGCGGTCGTGGGGTGGCTGGCGTTCGGGCCGCGTGGGCTCACGTCGGCCGCGATCGCCCGGCTGACGGTCGTCTATCCGTTGGGCTACATGATCTTCACGATGATCCGAGGGCCGCTCGCGACCAACTGGTACCCGTATCCGTTCGCGGACGTGCATGCGCTGGGCTACCTCCGGGTGATCATCAACGGCGCCTGGATCGGGCTGTTGTTCGTCGCGATCGCGGCCGGTGCGACCTTTGTGGACAAGCGCTTGCGTACCGGACGAATCGAATAATCACCGCGCCCGCCGCCACCTTCGTCGCCGAACCACCAGCGAACTCCTGTCGAGGGCTGTACTTGAGCGATCGTTCATGTATTGTGGCCGCATGCCCCGCCCCCGCGAGTTCGAACCGGACACGGTCGTGGACAAGGCCATGCACCAGTTCTGGGAGCGCGGCTACCGGGCCACGTCGGTCGACGATCTCGTGCGCGCGACCGGGGTCAAGCCGGGCAGCCTGTACAGCGCGTTTCCCGGCGGCAAGCGGTCGCTGTTCCTGAAGTCGCTCGACCGGTACTCCGCGATGGTGGTGCCTGAAAAGCTCGGAAAGCTCGACGAACCGGGCGCGTCACTGGCCGACGTGCGCGGCTATTTCGATGGACTGGTCGAGGATCTGCTGTCGCCGGACGGCCGGCAGGGCTGCCTGATGGTGAACACCGCGATCGAACGGTCGTCCGAGGACGAGAAGGTCGCGGCCGTGGTGCGCGGCCACATCGACCGGCTGCAACATCGCTTCACCGAGGCGCTGCGCACGGCAGCCCGACGCGGCGAGTTGTCGGCAACGGCCGATCCGGAGCGCATCGTCACCAGGCTGGCCGCGGCCGCGATGGGCCTGATGGTGATCGGCAAAGTCAACCCGAACGAGGAAGTGTTGCGGGCGATCGTGGACAGCACGTTCGCCGGCTTGGCCTGACCCCCTTCTTTGGCCGACTTCGTGGGGCGTTATTTTTTGACCCAATATTTGAACGATCGCTCAAGAATGGAGAAACCCATGCGTGCCATCGTGAACGCCGGCTACGGCGGCCCAGAAGTGTTGACCCACACCGAACTCCCGGACCCGACCCCGGCTGACGGGGAGGTGCTGATCCGGGTGCGGGCGTTCGGCCTCAACCACGCGGAGTGTTATTTCCGCAGCGGCGCGTGGGGCGATGTCGCCAAGGTCAACGGAATCGAGTGCGCCGGCACCGTGGCGGCCGACCCGGCCGGCACATTCCCGATCGGCGCGACGGTGATCGCGATCCTCGGCGGCATGGGCCGCACCCGCAACGGGAGTTACGCCGAGTTGGTCACCGTGCCCGCGTCGAATGTGGTTCAGGTGACGGCGGAACTGTCGTGGCCGGTGCTGGCGGCGGTGCCCGAGGTGTACGCGAGCGCGTGGAGCGGCCTGCACTACAACCTTGCTGTGCAATCCGGCCAGACGGTTGTGGTCCGTGGCGCCACGTCCTCACTGGGCCAGGCGGCGGTGAACGTCGCGGCTGACCTGGGCGCCACCGTACTGGCCACCACCCGGAACCCGGACCGTGCCGGGATGTTGCACAAGATCGGCGCGAACGAGGTACTGATCGACGACGGCAAGCTCGCCGAGCAGTTGGCCAATCGTCGCGTGGACGCGGTGTTCGACCTGGTCGGCAACAGCGTGCTGCGCGACTCGGTGGCGTGCGTGCGGCCGGGTGGACGGGTGGCGCAGTTGGGTTTCCTCGGCGGCCTCGGCCCGGTCGAGGAGTTCACCCCGATGATCGACCTGCCGACCGGCGTGCAGTTCAGCTTCTACGGCAGCGCTTTCGTCCTGGGCGGCCCGGACTACCCGCTGACCGACGTACCGCTGGCCGAACTATTCGCCAAGGTCGCCGACGGCACGTTCGACGCGGCCCCGGTCCGGGTGCTTTCGACGAAATTGTTGAGGCACACAGGATTCTGGAGGCCGGCACGGCTGGCGGCAAGATGGTCGTGACCGTCGACTAGCCAGCGCCCAGCCAGCAACTAGCCGGCGCCCTGTGACCCGCCCCGACCGGCCGGGACGGGCCACAGAACCCCGCATACTGCAAGGACAATCATGTTCGCGACCAGCGAACGAACCATCCCTTTCGGACACACCACAACGATGGCATGATGGAAATTCGGAATGCCCAACCAGGGGCCATCACACGATCGGGGGAACATCCAGAAACCCGGGAATCGAGCGGAA
>DATBCR010000718.1:0-7616 GCA_036270375.1 Pseudonocardiaceae bacterium
ACCTCGGGCCTGTCGACACTGCCGTCCTGCGGTGCGGACACCGTCGCACCACAGTTCGCGGCATTGGCACCGTCCACAGTGGTGCCCGCGAACGAGCAGCAGGTGGCGGCTCAGTGGCAGACCTGGCAGGCGCAGCAGCGCCTCACGGGTCCGAACGCCGTGCCGGACTACGCCAACCCGGCGCAGATGAACCACTTCACCTGGTATCAGACGCACGGGTGGACGAAGCCCTACCCGGGCGAGGCCAAGATCTTCGCGCCGAACCAGGTGCCGGGCGCCTTCATTCCGTCATCGGAGTCCGACGGCTGACACCGGCTGGACCTGACCTTCAGTGAAACGCTCGGCTGGGCCACCCCAGCCGAGCGTTTCGCGTAGGCGCCTCGATCCAGATCCGGCCTTGGGGTAGTTACGATGAAGTAATTAATGTATAGTTAGTATCTATGGACGAGATGAGCCAACCGGCGCAGGACGCGGCCGAGGTCGCGGCGGCGTTGCGGCTGGCCGTGAGCCGTATCGCCAGGAAGGTGCGGGCGGCGAAGAACACCGTGGTGGGGGACCTGGCCCTCTCCGAGTCGTCCGTGCTGGCCCGACTGGACCGTGACGGCCCGGACTCCCCGGGGTCGCTCGCCGAACAGGAGGGGGTGCGCCCGCAGGCCATGGCGGCCACCCTGGCCGCGCTGCAGGAGCGCGGGCTGGTCAGCCGTGGGCCGGACGCCACCGACGGCCGCCGGGCGGTGATGGCGATCACCGACGCGGGCCGCACGATGGCGGCGGATCGGCGCTCC
Source organism: Pseudonocardiaceae bacterium (assembly GCA_036270375.1). Classification (GTDB taxonomy): domain Bacteria; phylum Actinomycetota; class Actinomycetes; order Mycobacteriales; family Pseudonocardiaceae; genus DATEPR01. Next base: position 786 of record DATBCR010000718.1, read on the forward strand.
GTGTCCGTGCGGCGCCTGGCCGCCGCCATCGAGGCGGAGTTCACCCCCGCCGAGCGGCGCGAACTGCGGGCGATGCTGACGCTGCTCGACCGGCTCGTGGAGCGGCTGTGAACGCCGACACCGAGCGTGGCCCGGGCGGGCGCTACAAGTGGGTCGCGCTGTCCAACACCACCATGGGCGTGCTGATCGCCACCATGGACAGCTCGATCGTGATCATCTCCCTGCCCGCCATCTTCCGCGGCATCGGTCTCGACCCGCTCGCCCCAGGGAACATCGGCTACCTGCTGTGGCTGATCCTGGGCTACATCCTGGTCTCCGCGGTGCTCGTGGTCGCGTTCGGCCGCCTCGGCGACATGTTCGGGCGGGTCCGGATGTACAACATGGGCTTCGCGATCTTCTCGTGCGCCTCACTCGCCCTCTCGCTCGATCCGCTGCACGGCGGCGCCGGAGCGCTGTGGCTGATCGGCTTCCGCGTCGTACAGGCCGTCGGCGGGTCCATGCTGACCGCGAACTCGGCAGCGATCCTCACTGATGCCTTCCCGGCCAGGCAACGCGGTATGGCCCTTGGCATCAACCAGATAACCGCGCTGGCCGGCCAGTTCCTCGGGCTGATCGCCGGTGGCGTGCTCGCCACCATCGACTGGCGTGCCGTGTTCTGGGTCAGCGTCCCGATCGGTGTGATCGGCACCGTCTGGTCGTACCGGAGCCTGCGCGAGATCGGCTCCCGCAAGCCGGGCCGCATCGACTGGGTCGGCAATCTCACCTTCAGCGCGGGCGCCGGTGCGCTGCTGGCCGCCGTCACCTACGGCATCCAGCCCTACGGCGGCCGGTCGACCGGCTGGACCAACCCCTGGGTGCTCGGCGGGCTGGTCGCGGGGGCCGCGCTGCTGGCCACTTTCTGTATCGCGGAGACTAGAATCGCCGAGCCGATGTTCCAACTCGGCCTGTTCCGTATCCGTGCGTTCGCCGCCGGAAACCTGGCCGCGCTGCTGACCGCGATCGCCCGTGGCGGCATGCAGTTCATGCTGATCATCTGGTTGCAGGGCATCTGGTTGCCGCTGCACGGTTACGAATTCGAACGCACGCCGTTGTGGGCCGGCATCTTCATGTTGCCGCTGACCGTTGGCTTCCTGCTCGGGGGCCCGATCTCCGGTTATCTGTCGGACCGTTTCGGCGCGCGGCTGTTCTCCACCACCGGACTGGTCCTCGTGGCCGCCGCGTTCGTCGGACTGCTCGCGTTGCCGGTCGATTTCCCCTACCCCGCGTTCGCGGCCCTGCTGCTTGCCAGCGGGCTCGGCCAGGGGATGTTCTCCGCACCGAACACCTCGGCGATCATGGGCAGTGTGCCGCCGCAGCAGCGCGGCGTGGCCTCCGGCATGCGCTCGACGTTCCAGAACTCGGGTACCGCACTGTCGATCGGGCTGTTCTTCTCGCTGATGATCACAGGCCTTGCCGGGTCGCTTCCGCACGCGCTGAACAATGGCCTGCTGGCGCAAGGCGTGCCCGAGGGCACGGCGTCGCAGGTGGCCGGGCTGCCGCCGGTGAGCACATTGTTCGCCACATTCCTCGGCAACAATCCCATCAGCCATCTGCTCGGCCCCAGTGGCGTACTGAACACACTGCCCGGCCACAACGTGCAAACCCTGACCGGGACGCGCTTTTTCCCCCAACTCGTCTCCGGACCATTCCACAACGGGCTCGTCGTGGTGTTCGCCGTTGCCACGGTGCTGGCCCTGGTTGGCGCGGCCGCATCGGCGCTGCGCGGCCGCCACCACACAGCCGGATCGGACCAGCCGACCGACTCGATGAAAGGACAGCGAGCATGGCGAAAAGCGCACTCCTCGTGATGGACGTACAGCGGGTCATCGTTGGTCGCATCTCCGACGAAGCCGGTTACCTGCAACGCCTGCGTCGCGCGATCGACGCCGCGCACGCGGCCGACGTCCCGGTGATCCACGTGGTCGTCGGTTTCCGCACCGGACACCCGGAGATCAGCAGCCGCAACAAGGCATTCAGCGCGATCCCGAGCACCATCGGGCTGGCCGACGGCGATCCCGACGCCGAGATCCACCCGGACGTCGCCCCCGTTCCCGGCGACATCGTGGTCACGAAGAAGCGGGTCAGCGCCTTCGCCGGCAGCGACCTGGACATCGTGTTGCGGGCGGGCGATATCGACAGCCTCGTCCTCACCGGGCTGGCCACCAGCGGTGTCGTGCTTTCCACCCTGCGCCAAGCCGCCGACCTGGACTTCGGCCTCACCGTCCTCGCCGACGGCTGCCTCGACGCCGACCCCGAGGTGCACCGGGTGCTCACGGAGAAGGTGTTTCCCCGGCAGGCCGATGTCATGACCGTTGCGGAATGGGTCACGGCCGTCGGGAAGTGACTCCCGCCTAGCCAAGGCGGTCAGGCGGGCGATGGGCTTTGCTCGCGCCATGCCGCCGAACGGAGGTCGCCCACCAGGGTGCTGAGCGCGTCGACACAGAACCGCGCGGTCGGCCGGCGGCCGGGTTCCACGGCGGTCATGCCGCGCAGCAGTTCGAGCAGTGGGGTGGGCAGGTCGGTCGGGATCCTCGGTGGCCGGTCCAACCGGGCCAGCGCGGCTTTCATCTTGCTGGTGCCGTCGTACTCCCGGCGGCCGGTCAGGCATTCCAGCAGGACGAGGCCGAGCGCGTAGATGTCCAGCGCCGGTCCGAGCGGACCGTTGAAGATCTGTTCGGGAGCCAGGTAGGCGGGCGTGCCGACGATCTCGTCCGCCCTTGTCAGCCGGGACTGCCCGGACAGCAGGGCGATACCGAAGTCACCGAGGTACGGCACGCTCTGTCGGTCCAGCAGGATGTTGGACGGCTTGACGTCCCGGTGCACCACACCCCGGCCGTGCACGTGGGCCAGCCCGTCGGCCAGCAGCGCCACTAGGGCCATCGCGAACTCGGCCGGCACCGCGCCGCGCCGCAGCAGCGCACTGAGGCTCTGCCCTCGGATCAACTGCATGACCAGGTACGGACGGCCGCGGTGCACGCCGCCGTCGAACACCGACACCAGGCGGCGATGGTCCAACCGGTCCAAGGCGCGGGCTTCGTCGGCGACCCGGCGGCATGCGGTCGGGTCGAGATCGGCGGGAAACAGTTTCACCGCGACCGGCCGGTCCAACAACTCGTCGTACGCGCCGTACACGGCGGTGCCCACACCGCGACCCAGCAGCCCGTCGACCCGGAACCGCGCCGGCAACGGCGGAGTGGGCAGCTGGAACCCGACGTAGGGGCGCTGCCACCGCATCCGGTCCGCCTTCTGTGCTGTCCGCGACGACCCGCGCGATCCAGGTCCTGTCACCCCACGATATCGCTGAGCCGCCACCGACCGGCGCATGCGCACCCCGTTGCGCGGTAAGTTCCTTGTGCGACGAACAACGGGTCCTTGCCATTTTGGCCACCTGAGCCGAAAAGGGGTGCTCATGTCCACCGCCGCAGCACTGCGTGGGATCGGCCGCCAGCTCGACGACCCGGCCAGCCTCGGCCGCGCCGTCGACGAGCTGCTCGCCGCGCGGACCGAGCCGCCGATCCTGCTCGGCCTCGGTGAGCCGACTCACGGGATCAAGGCGTTCCCGTTGCTGCGCAACGAACTGTTCGGTCACCTCGTCGAAAGGGGATACCGGTCGATCGCGTTGGAGACCGACGTCTTTGCCGCGTCCATTGTCGACGACTACGTTGACGGGGGCACGGCGGAGATCGACACGGTGCTGGCGACCGGGTTCAGTCACGGGTTCGGCGCCGTGCCCGGCAACCACGAACTCGTCGAATGGCTCCGCGCACACAACGCCGGTCGCGAACCGCGGGACCGGGTTCGCTTCCACGGCTTCGACGCACCGACGGAGTACTCGGCCGCGCCCGGCCCTCGACGCGCGCTGTCCTCGGTCAGCGACTACCTGCCCGTCGCGCTGCGGCCCGGGTCGGTCCGCGACCTCGACGCGCTGCTCGGCGAGGACGCGGACTGGACGAACCAGGCGGCCATGTTCGACCCGTCGGCATCCGTCGGCGACTCCGCTCGCGCTCGCGCCCTGCGCGTCGTCGCCGACGATCTCGCCGGTGCGCTGCGCCGCGCGGCACCAGGCCTGCGCCCCGCCGACCCGGCCGGCTACGACCACGCCGTCGCACACGCGCGCACCGGCCAGGGCCTGCTGCGCTATCACGCGGCCATGGCCAGTCCGGCGCCCGATCGCATCGCGACCATGCTCAGCGTGCGCGCCGAGATGATGGCCGACAACCTGCTCGCGATCGTGGCACAGGAGCGGCGACGCGGGCCGAGTCTGGTGTTCGCACACAACTCACACCTGCGGGGTGTGCCGTCTCACCGGCGGCCTGATGACGAGGTGAGCTGGGGGAACGCGGGCGCACTCGTCGGGCTCACCCTCGGTGAGCGCTACATGTTCCTGGCAACCGACGCCAACCCTCACAGCGACCCAGGCACTCTCCAGGGCATGTTGGCCGAGGCGACCATCCGCCGCGCGCTGTTCCCGGCACCGGCCCTGCGCGCCGCGCTTCCCCCGTCGATCGGCACGGGCGAACCGATCGTGCCCGGCCACCTGCCGCTCAACCCGACAGACCTGTACGGCACCGACGCGGTCATCTTCATCGCCGACACCGACGGAAAACGGCACCAGTACTGGTAACCGCGTGCAGTGCCCAGTGCGGTGGACCACCAATGTTCGCCGGGTCCAGGGTGGCTTCGGCGCTGGTCAGCGCGCCGAGTAGCCGGTCAAGGTTGGTGGTCACCGCACTAGGTATCCGGTGCATCGCTGGCGCTGGATGGGCGTTGGCCACTCGCAGTGCCGGGACTCGGGTGCGGCGGCGGTGGCCGCCGGCCAGGCCGTCGATCCAGCCGGCGCGACGGAACGGCTGGCCGCGATCTGGGCCGTGATGACCCGAGCACGCGTGTTCCCGGCGGGCCGCTGGCACAGCTCCGCGTTGCTGGGCCACCGGGCCGCCCGTGGTGGGCGACCCGTCCCGGTCGGCGGCCGGTTTAATGATGCCGTGCCGACATCCGCCATGGCCCGCCGCGTCGCTGTCGCGGTCGCGGCGGGGGTGGTGTGCCTGCTGGCGGTCCTGCTCGCGACCGGTCTGCTGACCGGCCGCCCGGTCGGTGCCGGCGACAACGGTGACGGCCATCGGCTCTATTGCGGCGCGGGACTGGTCCCGGCCACCCCGGACGGGCACGCGAACTGGAAGGGCGGCGTCGTCCTGCGGTTCGACCGGGTCGCGCGCTGCCCGGACCCGGTGCCGTCCTCGGCCGGCCTGATCCTGCGGGCCGCCGCGCACGGCTCCGGCGACGGCTGGTCCCTGACCCGGCTCGGCTGGCTCTATGCGGCGCTGGCCGCCGCCGTCGCCGCGATCGCCGCGTTCGCCGCCACCGGGGCGGGCCTGGCCAGGGTGGTCGTCCTTGTCCCTGTGCTGGTGGTGCTGGCCGATCCGGACTTCGCCCGGTTCTTCCTGTCGACCTATTCCGAACCAGCCGGCTTGCTCGGCGGGTTCGCGTTCGCCTGCGGGGTCGCGGTGGTCGCGGTCACCGGCCGGGCACAGCGCGTCGACCGGCTGCTCGGGCTGGTGCTGGTGGCCGGTGGCGGCCTGCTCGCGGCGACCGCCAAGACCGGCTACGCCCCGCTGCTGGTGCCGGCCGCCCTTGTCTGCGCGGTGACCGCGGTGTCGCTGCGACACGACCTGCCCCGGTGGTCCGACCGGTTGGTCGGGCCGTTGGTCGGGGCGGGCATCGTGCTGGCCGCGTTCGCACCGGTGACGGCCGCGCTGGACTGGCAGGCCCGGGCCACCGCCGGCGTGAACTCCTACGATCTGACGTTCACCACTGTGCTCACCGAGGTCCCGGACGCCACCGCCGCGCTAGGTCTGCCGCCCGCCGCCGCCGGGCACGCCGGCGAGTCCTACTACCTGACCGGCAGGCCGCGGGATGTGCCAGGCGCGGAGGTCGTGCTGGCCGACCCGACCGCGGCGCGGGATGCCGCCCTGCATGCCCTCGCCGCCCATCCGCTGGCCCTGCTGCGCTCGGTCGGCGTCGGTATGCAGGCCATCGAGGGCCAGGCGTTGACGTATCTGCCGTCGGCGGCGTGGACGCCGAGTACGCGGCCGGTCGTCCTGGGCACGATCGTCGGCGAGCAGGGCGCCAACGGCCCGACGCTGCGGGCCTGGCTGGCCGGCATGAGCGTGCCATGGTGGCCGGACGCGCTGGCCGGTCTCGGGATCGCGGTGGGAATCGCCGGCACGATCTGGCGAGTTGGGCTGTGGTCGGTGTTCGCGAGGGTGGCCGGTGTGACCGCGCTGTCGGCGGTCGGGCTCGCCGCGTTCGCGGTGCTCGGTGACGGCTTCTTCGAGATCGCGAAACACGTCTGGCTCGCCGCGTACCTGCTGGACGTCACCGCTATGGCACTTCTCGGCGCGCTGGGCGTCTGGGTCGTGCGAGTCGTCCGGACGGCCCGTGACCGGCAGCTTGCCGCTGAATACGACGCCACACTAAACTCGTCGTCGCAGACAATGGAGCAGTTTCGGGGAGGAGAATGACCGTGGCGCAGTCCACCGCGATCAGTCCTAGTTCGCTCGCAACGACCGCCGCGCACTTTTCACCCGGGGTGGAGATCGATCCGAGCGCGCATCGTTTGCTGTTCGTCAGCGGCCAGTTGGCAACCGATTCGCAGGGGCAGGTGGTCGGGGCCGGTGATATCCGGGCCCAGACCCGCGCGGTATTCGCCAATCTTGTCTCGGTATTGAGCACCGCGGGTGGGGAACTGTCCGATGTGGTCAGTATGACGGTGTTTCTGACCGCTCGCGCCGA
>DATBCR010000719.1:0-4861 GCA_036270375.1 Pseudonocardiaceae bacterium
ACCGGCCAGCCGGACTACCTGCTGCTGAACACGACCGCGGCGGCCGTGTCGCTGTTCCCGGACGCGCACACGGTCGGTACAGCGGTGGATACGCCCGGTCCAAGTCTGTACCAGTGGGCGACAGAGCGCGGCCTGCGGATCGCAGAGGACGGCTACACCGTCGGCGCCGAGGGCCGTCCGGTCCGCTCGACCGACTTCCTGCCGCGCAGGCTGCTCGGCGAGTACCTGTCCTGGTTCTACGGTGTGGTGCGCGATCGGGCGCCCGGCCACGTCCGGCTGACCGAGCACCATACCGAGGCGGTGGACCTGGAGTCCACATCGGACGGTGAATTGGCCGTCGTGCTCGCGGACGGCTCGACCCTGCCAGTGGAGCACGCCTTCCTCACCACCGGCTACACCGAGGATGCAACGCTGGACGGCCAACGCGTCGTCCAGCCGTATCCGCTGCCCGACCGGCTGGCCGGCGTCGGCGCCGGGGAGACCGTCGCGATCGGCGGCTTCGGGCTCACGGCAATGGATCTGGTGTCCGCGCTGACTGTTGGTCGCGGTGGCCGATTCACCGATGGGGCATACGTGCCCAGCGGCCGTGAGCCGTCGATCCTGCTGTACTCCCGCTCCGGACTGCCCTGCCGCGCCCGGCCGAAGGTGGTCGAGTTCGCGCCACGCTACGAACCGCTGGTGTTCACACCGTCTGGTGTGGACTGTCTGCGTGGCCCGCACCGCCGGCCGCTCGACTTCGACCGGGACGTGCGCCCGCTGGTGCTCACAGAGATGCGGATCGCCTACCGCCGCCGACAGGCCGACCTAGTCGGCCCGGACGCTCGGCATGCCTTGGAACAAGAACTGGCCACCGGAATCGGCGAACTGCTGGACAAGCTGGACCGGGTGCGCGGCCGGTTCGACGCGGCGGCGGCCCTCGACGGTTCGACCGGAATGCGGCTGGACGACACCGATGCGTACCAACAGTGGTTCGCGTCGGTACTACGCGCCGACCTTGCCGAGAGCGAACTCGGCTTCGTCGGCAGCCCGGTGAAGGCCGCGCTGGACGTGCTGCGGGAACTGCGCGACACGTTCCGGTACGTGGTCGACTTCGGTGGCCTGGCACCGAAGTCGCTGGACGAGTTCACATCGCGCACCGTGCCGGCGATCAACAGGGCGGTGGTCGGGCCACAGTTCGAGCGGCACACCGAACTGCTGGCACTGATGGCCGCCGGAGTGCTCGCGGTACCGTTCGGTCCGGCACCCGTCCTGGCCGGCCCGAACACGGACGGCCGTTGCACGGTGACGTCGAGCCGGCTTGGCCGGCCCCACAACAGAACCGTCGACCGGGTGATCGCGGCACGAGTGCCACCGCCATCCGTTGCGACGTCCGCCAGTCGGCTGATCACCGCGCTGTACGCGAAGGGCCAGATCCGTAGGCACCGGCCGAACAGCGCCTACGTGCCGGGCATCGACGTCGATTCGGACCAACATCCGGTCGGTGCCAGCGGATCCGACCGCAGGCTGTGGGTGCTCGGCCCGCTGTGTGAGGGCGCCACGTTCTACAACAACCTGGTGCCGTCGCCGAACGTGTTCTCGCGGCCGCTGTTCGACGCACATCGCTGTGTGACCGCGATGTTCGCCGCGGTCGGGTAGAGTCACACGGCCGGGGTCCACGGGGTCAGCGTGCCCGTCGCGGGCCTGCCGACCATCTTGACCTCGATCCGCGCGGCGCCGTCGGCGAGGGTGCGCCGCACGTCGTCGTACGAAGTTCCCGTCACGACAAGGAAACCGAGGATGTTGTTGCCGTCCGGCGGCCGGCGGATCACGTCTCCCGGCCGTACGTTGATCGCGGCCACCAGGGTCGTTTCGGCCTCCGCGACATCGGCCGGCAGGTGCACGTACTCGATCTCACCGGCCTCGCTGATCAGGCAGGTGCCCATCATGTACACCCCGGTCGGCGTGTAGTGCCGCACCCGTGGCTTGACGCCGCGCGCCACGTCCATCACCGCGCGGATCGGGCAGTAGTCCGCGGTCACCCGCGCGACCTTGTCCAGCGCACCGCCGCCGGGCCGGGCCGCGATCTCCAGCAGGTGCGGTTCGCCGTGGTGGAACCGGATCTCGGCGTGCATGACGCTGCGCCGCAGTCCCTGCGCGTGCGCGCCCGCCCGAACCACGTGGTGCACCTTGGCCAGTTCGGCGTCCGACAGCGTGGTCGGCGCGACGTGCACGTCATCGTCGAAGGTGTCCCCCTCGGCGGTGACCCGGTCGACCGCGGAGCCGAGATACACCTCGTCGTCCCAGGCCAACGCTTCGAACAAGTATTCGCGTCCATCCAAAAAGGACTCGACGAGCAGGCCGGCCGGGCCGATGTCGAGTCCCGCCGCCTCCATCAGATACCAGTTCATCTGCCCGATCCCGGCGGACGCCTCCGCGTACCGGACCGCCATCTCCTCCGGACCGTTGACGCGGAACACGAAGTAGCTGCCCGCGCCGAGCGTCGGCTTGAGCACCACCGGATAGCCGAAGTCCCGGCCGGCGGCGAGCGCCGCGGCCAGGTCGGGCACCAGCCGGAAGTTCGGCCGAGGGACGCCCGCCCGTTCGTGTGCCTCACGCATCAGCAGTTTGTTGCGGCTGTTGCGGGCCGCCTCGATGCCGATGCCCGGCAGGCCGAGTGCCGCCGCGACCGCGGCCACCGTCAGCACGGCGGATTCGGCGAAGGTGAGCACGCCGTCGAAGTGTTCCTCGGCATGCCATGCGCGGGCCGCCGCGACGATGTGGTCGATGTGCTGTGAGCCGACCACCCGGTACCGGCCGGCCGGCCAGTAGTCCGGCTCGCCGATTCCGTTGAGCACGTGCAGGTTCCCGCCGAAGTCGACCACCTGCTGGTAGCGGCCGAGGTAGTAGCGGGCGCACTGGCTGGATTCGATCGCGAGTAGCTTCACGGGTATTCTCCCGGTCAACCGGCCGTCTCGTGCCGCGCCTTGAACCGATCCGCCATCTCCTGGTCCCACCACACGCTGTAGAACTGGAAGTCGGTATCGGTGGAGTTGATCACCTGGTGCTCCGTCCCCGGCGTGAGGTACGCGACGTCGCCCGCGACGAACGGGCGGCGTTCGCCGTCCACGTCCAGGATCGCGTCGCCCGATGTGGCGATGAACATCTCGTACTCGTGGTGCGAGTGCGCCGCGGTCGCACCGCCGGGTTCCACCACGCTCCATGCCCCCTCGAACGGCGAGTTCAGCCCCGCCCACGGCAGCAGCCGCTGGATGAGCGCGCCGTACTCCGCCTTCATAGCGCCGCGGTCGAGTTTACGGATGTCCACTGTGTACTCCTGTGGTCCGGTTGGGTGGCATCGGCAAGCCCATTGGCCGGCCGGCGGTTGGCGAGCACGTCGGCGACGATCTCGCCGGCACGGACGGCGAGCACGCTGATCAGGGAGTCCGCGATGCCGTGGGTCTGCTCGTTGACGCCCTGCAGATAACAGGCCGCGGTGACCGACGGCGGCGTGATCATCCGGTAGTTCCGGCCGACCCGCACCTCGTCCACGCCGGCCGCGTCGGCGATCCCGCGCACCAGCGACGGTGGCCCGTGGTGGAAGCCGGTGCCGAGCAACACCACGTCACAGCGCAGTTCCCTGGACAGGCCGGTCCTGCGTTCGACGAGTGTCAGCCGCACCTCGCCATCGATCTCCTTGGCCGCGACGACATCGACCATGGTGACCATCCGCATGCGCTGCCGTGCGGTCAGTCGTTCCACGTACATCGTGCGGTAGATGGCATCCAGCATGTCCGGCGCGACACCGGCGTAGTTGGTGGTCCGCATCTCCGCCAGCAGCGCGGTTTTGGCCTGCGGCCTGGCTTCGTAGAACTCGTCGGTGAACGATGGGAAGTAGAGTTCGTTGAGGAACCTGCTCGTCTGGTAGTAGCTCAGGCCGGCGGTGCGCATGACCATCGTGCACTCCGCGTCCGGCAGGGTCTGGTGCGCGTGGCTGAGCAGTTCCGCGGCACTCTGCGCGGCGCCGACCACCACCACCCGTCGCGTCGTCGCCGGGTCGAGTTCGCCGGCCCGCATCGCGTATTGCGAGCTGTGGATGAGCCGTTCCTTCGGCAGCGCACCGAAAACGTCGGGTATGTGCGCGTCCCGGCCCGCGCCGACGACCAGGGTGCGGGCCGTGATGGTGGCACCGTCGGCGAGCCGGACCAGCCAACCGGTCTGGGTGCCGTCGCGGTCGGTCACCGGTTCGAAGCCGGTGCACCGGCGGCCACGTTGGACCCGTACCGTGCTCAGCGAATCGGCCACCCAGGCCAGATAGTCGGAGATCTCGGCGCGGTAGGGCAACAGGCTGCCGCAGTTGATGAAGTCGTCCAGCCGGCCGACGCTGTGCAGGTAGTTGATGAACGAGAACCGGCTGCGTGGATTCCGCAGTGTCACCAGGTCTTTCAGGAAGGAGACCTGACTCTGTGCGTGCGGTAGCAGCATCCCGCGCTGCCACGCGATGTCGTCGTGTTGCTCGACGACGAGAGCGGCCCTCGCGAAGTCGCACGGCGCCATCTCCTCGACGGCGATCGCCACCGCGAGGCTGGACGGCCCAGCGCCGACGACCAACAACTCGACATCCTGATGGTCCATTGTGGCAACCGCCTTCACCCGACCCTGGGTAGGTGCGGAAACGGCCGAGAACTGCTCGCCCGGTGAGTCGAACAATTGCGGCCCCGCCCTGCCATTAGATACGCGGGTTCGCCTGCGGGTCAAGTGTGTCACCTGGTTGCCCGCGTACTGTGCAACGGTGGGAATAGGCGCAATGCCGCAACCAAGGCAATTCATGGCGACCCACGAACAATAATGACGTACGCTGCATGTCATGCAGGCGCTGTTGCTG
>DATBCR010000720.1:0-6069 GCA_036270375.1 Pseudonocardiaceae bacterium
CACACCTCCGAGGACATGGCCGGACCACCGTAAACTCGGGTCACTCATGATGAAGGCAGGCCGTGGTGACCGAACTCAGGGTGCCCCCCGTCGGCACGCCCGCGGGGATGCGGGAACTCAACCAGCGCGCGGTGCTCAACCGGCTCCGCAGCCACGGCCCGGACACCCGGCCGAACATCGCCAAGGACACCGGACTGTCCAAACCGACCGTCGGCCAGGCACTGTTGGATCTGGAACAGCACGGGCTGGTGCGCACCGTCGGCCGAACCCTCGCCGGTCCGGGCCGGGCGGCTGTCGTCTACGAAGCCGATCCGGCCGCCGGTCACGTGCTTGGCATCGACATCGGGCGGGAACTGATCCGGGTCGCGGTCGCCGATCTAGCCGGCCGGTTCGTGACCAAACTGGACACGCGCAACCGGGCCCGGTCGGCCAATGCGCTGGTGCGGTCCGTGCGGGAGAGCACGGAACACGCGCTCGAACAAGCCGGGCTGCGCAGGGACGACCTGGTGGCCACGGTGGTGGGTAGTCCCGGTGTGCTGAACATGCGGTCGCGGTCGTTCGGACACGTGCCGAATCTGCCTGGCTGGGAACGGAAAGGCCTGCTGGACGACCTGGAGACCGCGCTCGGGCCCGGCCTGGTGGTGGAGAACGACGCCAATCTGGCGGCGATCGGCGAGTACCGGTCCGGTGCGGCGCAGGGTGTCGGGACGTTCGTGCTGCTGACCGTCGGCACCGGGATCGGCATGGGCATCGTGGTGGACGGCACCCTGTTCCGTGGTGCGCACGGTGCGGCCGGCGAGGTCGGCTACCTGCCGTACGGCTGGCCGACCGACGGCATCCCGGACAACGGCTACGCCAAGCCGAGGCAGGGCATGCTGGAAGCCGCGGCCGCGGCCCGTTCCATCGTGGAGATCGCCGCTGCCAACGGATGCGGCGCGCGGACGGCACGTGAGGTGTTCCGGTTGGCACGCGAGGGTGACGGCTGCGCGTTGCACGCGGTGCACGAGGAGGCCGGGCGGCTGGCGTTCGTGGTCGCGGCGGCGGCCGCGGTGATCGACCCGGAGCTGGTCGTGCTCGGCGGAGGTGTCGGCACCAACACCGATCTGCTGCAGGAGCCGATGGAACGGATGCTGGGCAAGACAACCCCGCTGGTGCCTCGGATCGTGACCGGTCAGCTCGGTGAGGACGCGGTGTTGGCCGGTGCGATCGCGACCGCGCTGCGGACCGCACAGGACGTCGTGTTCGACCGTATGGTCCGGGTGGGTTGATGATGATGATTGACAGTCGCCAACCTTGACGTCCTCCTCGGGCTAAAGCACGGGGATTCCGGCCTGGCCACCGCTGTGCGCGATGGCCTTCCGATGGGTTCCTGCTTCCTTCCCGCGTGGTGCGGGTCTCACGCGCCCTGCCGGTGATTTCCGACCACCTGGTCTTACTGGCGCTCCACAGGCGTTTGAACTCTCCGCTTCCCGCCGCGTCGCGGCGGCGAGTTTCCGTCCAGCGGCGAGGATGTTGCGCGCCGCGTTGACATCCCGGTCCAGGACCAGAGGACATCCAGCGCAGCGAAAGATCCGTACAGACAACCCCAGCTTCGGCCCGTACCAGCCACATCCAGAACAAGTGCGGGTCGTGGGCTCGAACCGACCGATCCGGGCGAACACACGGCCGTGCTTGGCGGCCTTGTACTCCAGCATCGAGACGAACGCCGACCAGCCGGCGTCGTGCACCGACTTGGCCAGCCGCCCCCGGGCCAGACCGGACACCGCCAAGTCCTCCACATACACCGCTTGGTTCTCGCGGATGATCGTGGTCGACAGCTTGTGGTACCAGTCCCGGCGCGAGTTGGCCACCCGGGCGTGCGCCCGTGCCACCCTGACACGGGCCTTAGCCCGGTTGCGGGAGCCTTTCTCCTTGCGGGACAACGCCCGCTGCAGCTTCGTGAGCGTGCGTTCCGCGCGACGCAGGAACTTCGGCGCGGTGACCGTGCGGCCGTCCGGGAACGCCGCGAAACAGGACAAGCCCAGGTCGATCCCGGTGTCGGCCTCGATCTCGGGCAGTATGCCGGGTTCGGTGTCGACGACGAACGAGGCGAAGTACCTGCCGGCCGCGTCCTTGATCACCGTTACCGAGGATGGCTCGGCCGGTAGTGCCCGTGACCAGCGGACCCGCAGGTCCCCGATCTTGGGCAGGCGCAGCCTGCTGGTGTTGGTGACCGCGAACCGGGCGTTGCGAGTGAACCGGATGGCGTGGCGGTTGTCCTTGCGGGACCGCCAGTGGGGCCGCCCCACCGGATGGCCTTTCCGCTTGCCGGTGATCGATGCGAAGAAATTCCGGTAGGCGGTGTTCAGGTCGGCCACGGCCTGTTGCAGCACCACCGAGGACACTTCGGCCAGCCAGGCCCGTTCCTCGGTCTGTTTGGCCTCGGTGAGAACCTGCCGCATCAACTCGGCATCGGTGAGGTAAGGCAGCCCCGCCCGGTAGGCCTGCTCCCGTGCCCGCAGCCCATCGTTGAACACCACCCGCGCGCAGCCGAACGCCCGGGCCAGCGCCGTGCGCTGGCCCGGCGTCGGCTCGACACGGAAGTTGTACCGCAACTGCACGCCATGATCATATACTATTTGGGTTGCATGACCGAATGTGAGGTGTTCGTACTGGCAGACACCATGGGCGGGAAGGGCGCTGATCAGCGTGCTGTGGCAGTACATCGAGCAACAGAACTGTTCGGTCAGGGGCATGCTCAGCCGTGAACGGCGGAGCACTGGCCACTTTCCGGTAGCGGTGAAATACTGCCGCGATAGGAGTTCGACTTGTCGAATCTTCACACGTCGGGAGGCCTGATGCTTCGCTGGCTCGTCAAACCCGCGTTACTGGCGACCGTGACCGCCACGACGGCCGCCGCGCTGTCGGTTCCGGCGTTCGCCGCCCCCGCCGCCGCGCCGAGTGCGGATGCGCTGGTGGCGGCCAAGGTTCGGGCCGTCATGGCGAAGATGACGCTCACCGACAAGGTCGAGCAGATGTTCGTGTCCTACGTCTACGGCACGAGCGCCACCGTGACCGACGCGGCCGATGTCGCCAACAACCAGGCCCTCTACGGCAGCAGCGTCACCGATGGCGCTGATCTCGTGTCGCAGTACCACCTCGGCGGGATCATCTACTTCAGCTGGGCCAACGGTTTGACCGATCCGCAGCAGATCGGCGTGCTGTCCAACGGTTTGCAGCAGGTCTCGATGTCCGCCGCCGACCCGGTTCCGCTGCAGATCAGCACCGACCAGGAAGGCGGCATCGTCAACCGGATCGGCGCGCCCGCGGCCGTGTCACCGGGGAACATGGCCGTTGGTGCGACGTTCGACCCGCTGGACGCCTACCGTGCCGCAGCCGTGTCCGGTGCCGAGCTGCGCGCGATGGGCATCAACGCGGACGACTCCCCCGTCGTCGACGTGAACACCAACCCGCGCAACAGCGCGGACGGTCCTCGGTCCTTCGGCGACCACACCGCGATGGTGTCCGCGCTGGCCGCCGCCGCGGTGGCCGGCTACCAGCATGCCGGGATCGCCGCGCAGGCCAAGCATTTCCCCGGCCTCGGCGACACGACGGTGAACACCGACAACGGTGTCGCGGTCACCAACGAGACCCGCGCCCAGATCATGGCGACCGACGTGCCGCCGTTCCGCGCCGCCATCGCGGCCGGCGTCAAGTCGATCATGGCCGCGCACATCGTCGCGCCCGCGCTCGACCCGTCGGGTCTCCCGGCCAGCCTCTCGCGTCCGATCGTGACCGGGCTGCTGCGGAACACGTTGCACTACAACGGTGTCGTGATCACCGACGCGCTGAGCGCGGGCGCGTTGGCCGGCATCCCGGAGAGCCAGATCATCCTGGACGCGGTCAACGCCGGTGACGACGAACTGCTGATGCCTGCGCACCTGCCGGCCGACATCCAGACCGTGCTGGCCGCTGTCCAGGCCGGCACGATCAGCCCGGCGCGGATCGACGAGTCGGTGACCCGGATCCTGACCATGAAGGCGCGGCTCGGCCTGTTCGACAACCCGTACACGACGGCGGCGAACATCACCGCGACGGTCGGCACGCCGGCGCACCTGGCCACCATGGCGGATGTCGCGCGGCACTCGATCACGTTGCTGCGCAACGAGAACCAGACCCTGCCGCTACCGGCCGGCAAGCACGTGCTCGTCACCGGGTGGGGCTTCGGCACGACGCAGACCCTGACCAACGACCTCGCGGCGACCGGGCTGACCGTGCAGCGGCTGTGGACCGGTTCCCCGAGCCAGGCGACGATCAACGCGGCGGTGGCGGCGGCGCGGGCCAACGACGTCACGGTCGTCACGACGGGCAACGCCTGGAACGACCCGACGCAGCAGAACCTCGTCGCGGCACTGTTGGCCACCGGCAAGCCGATCGTCGTTGCGTCCGTGGAAGGGCCGTACGACGTGTCGTACTTCCCCACCGCGCCAACGTATGTCGCCGCGTACGACTATCAGGCGGTGTCCGTGCAGGCACTGGCGAACGCATTGGTCGGTGCCGCGCGGCCACTTGGGCACCTGCCGGTACGCATCCCGGACGCGGCCGGCACGTCGACCCTGTTCCGCTACGGCACCGGCATGAGCTACTGACCGTCCACACCGGACTGATCCGGCCGGGCGAACAGGCCGGCCCCGTCCCGGTACGGATCGTCGACACGGCCCGCGGTGAGTTCGGCGACCCCGTTGAACGCCAGTCCGCCGGCGACGGGTGGCGCCGGGTCGAACGCCTGCCGGATCTCGTTGGCCGCCTCCGGTCGGCCGGCCACGGCGAGCAGTTTGGCGAGCCTACGCACGAACAGCGCCCGCACCGGCAGGTTCATACCGGCGGTGTCCATCAGCTCGCGCACCCGCTCGGCCGTCGTGGTGTCCGTCGGGCCGTCGGCGATGTCGGTCGACGACGGCGGCCGGTACTGCTCGGGCACAGGCGTGTCGTTCGCCACGGCGGACAATTGCGCGAACGCGCCGATGAGGTCGACGGTGCCCTGGACGTCGATGGCGTTCTCCTGGCGCGCCAGCCACCACACGACCGCGCTCCCGGGCGTCTTCAGCACGTCGTCGCCGAGGTAGGCGCGCTTGTCGCGTTCGAGGTCGCGCTCGCGCTGCCAGACCTCCGCGTCCTTGCGGACGTCCAGCACGGCGCGGAGCCGGGCCAGGTCGGCGTCCGACAACGTGAGCTGGACCTGCGTCGCCCAGGCCTCGACGCATCCGGACCGGTCGCAGAAGATCGTGCCGAGCGCACTGTCGAGGCGGACCTGCGCCATCGCGAACCGGTGCGGCGGTTCAAGCACGGCGACTTCCTGCGCCCGCGCGACGATCGCGTCGACCGCGAGCGCGGCCGGGTTGGCGTGCGGCCAACTGTTGGGGTTGGGCACCGGACGCCAGTACACGGTGGCGGAGAACAGGAAGTCGTAGCCGTCCAACGCGCTCGGCAACGAGACGTCGACCACGGCCGCACGCTGGAACTGTGGCTGCGCGGGTGCCGCCGCCTTGTCCAGTTCGGCCCGTTCCTGCTGTTTCGCCAGCGCCACCTGCCGTATCTCATGCTGTTCGATCCGGCGGATCGAGATCGAGCGGTAGACCCGCAGCGGTATCAGCAACAGCACCAGGATGAGCGCACCCCACAGCCAGGCCGACCAGTTCAGGGTCACTCCGAGCAGCATCGGCACACCGACCGCACCGCCGGTGATCACCCCGAGCAGGACTTTGTCTTCCGTGGTCATCGGGTTGTCTCCTCGATTCCCGCACGGTGTGGATCACGCGAACAAATGCCAGGCACCGCCCTTCGACGTTACCTATCCGGCCTGCTGACCGATAGCGATGAAAACTAAGTCATCAAGTAATCGCCCGATCGGCGGTGCGGTGACCGAGCAATGTTCACGAAAAGGTACGGGCCCGTGCGGTGCCCTGGGCAAACGGGACACCCGTGGCGGCACCGCGCGCCAGGACCACAGCGGCCTCACCGAACAGGTTCAGGCCGGCGGCGAGCAGGATGGAGGTGCCGGACAGCCCGGCGGACACGCCGAGCGCACCA
>DATBCR010000721.1:0-3017 GCA_036270375.1 Pseudonocardiaceae bacterium
CGAATGTAATGAAAGATCAACTGAACCATCTGGTGATGTTGTCCGAGCTGGAAAACGTGACCATCCAGGTGATCGCCGACTTGCCAGTGCACTACGGCCTCGTCGGCAACTGCACCCTGCTTAGCTTTCCGCACAAGGACGAACTGGATGTCGGCTACATCGACCACATGGCCGGCTGGCTGATCATCAACAAAAAGCCTGCGGTCGACCGGTGTAACCTTGCGTTCGAACAGTTGACCAGGAAGGCCTTGAGCCACGATGAGTCTGTCCGGCTGATCGAGCGGCTGGCTGATGGGGCTTGATCACTCGAAGGGCGTGCCCGCTGTGGATCTGACGAGGGCTCAGTGGCGCAAGAGCAGCCGCAGCGGCGGCAATATCGACGGCAACTGTGTCGAGGTGGCGTTCGTCGGACCTGTCGCTGGCGTACGTGACTCCAAGAACCCAGTCGGGCCAATGCTTGTCGTGCCGGCCGCCGCGTGGACCGCGTTCGTCAAACGCTAATCCTCGAACGGGTTCGCCACGCGCTCGATCAAGTCGGCGATCGAGCCGACGACCCGGGACGGGCGGTACGGGAACCGGTCCGCCGTGCCCGCGTCCGAGATGCCGCTCAACACCAGGATCGTGCGCAGGCCGGCCTCCAGCCCGGACCGTATGTCGGTGTCCATCCGGTCGCCGATCATCAGTGTGTTCTCCGAGTGCGTGCCCAACGCCCGCAGTGCGGACCGCATCATCAACGGGTTCGGTTTGCCTACGTAGTAAGCCGATTTGCCGGTTGCCCGCTCGATCAGGGCGGCTACGGCGCCGGTCGCCGGCGTGACGCCCTCGCGGCTCGGGCCGGTTTCGTCCGGGTTGGTGGCGATGAAACGGGAGCCGGCTTCGACGAGTCGGATTGCCTTGGTGATCGACTCGAAGCTGTAGGTCCGGGTCTCGCCGAGCACCACGTAATCCGGGTCGCTGTCGGTGAGCACGTAGCCGATGTCGTGCAACGCCGTCGTCACACCGGCCTCACCGATGACGTACGCGGAGCCGCCGGGGCGCTGCGAGTCGAGGAACTTCGCGGTGGCCAGCGCCGACGTCCAGATCGACTCCTCCGGGATGTCGAGGCCGGTGCGCTGCAGCCGCGCCCGCAGGTCCCTTGCCGTGTAGATGGAGTTGTTGGTGAGCACCAGGAACGGGATCTCGTGCGAGCGCAGTTCCGCGAGGAACTTGTCGGCACCGGGGATCAGGTGTTGCTCGTGGACGAGGACACCGTCCATGTCCATCAGGTAGTTCCACCGCGCGTCGGCCATACTGTAATGATCCAGGTCTAGGCCACGCCGGGCCACACCGTGACCGCTTCCGGGGGTAGTGATACGCGGCACGGTTCACCTATCTCGGGTGCTGGGCCGGCAGGTGTGGTCACGGTCAGTTCGCCGCCACCGGACAGTTCGACCACCAGCTCCAGCACCGGACCGATGTGGATCGCGTCGAGCACCGTGCCGGGGTGACCCAATGGGTCGGTCAGCGTGATCTCCTCCGGACGCACGCACCACGTCACCGGCGTGCCGGGCGGACCGGCCGGTTCGGCAAGGGCGACGAGCAGGTCACCGGCCCGCAGCACGCCAGGCGACTCGATCACGCCGGGACCGAGGTTGCGGATGCCGAGCAGGCTCGCGGCCGTCGGCGACGCCGGGTGCGCCAGCACGTGCCGGGTCGGGCCGGCCTGCAGCACGCGACCGTCCACGAGCAGCACCAGTTCGTCCGACAGCAGCGCGGCCTCCTGCGGGTCGTGCGTCACGAGAACCGTTGTCAGCGCGGTGTCCCGCTGCAGTGCCCGCAGCACGCGTCGCAACTCGTCCCGGACGGGCGCGTCCAGGCCGGTGAACGGCTCGTCGGCCAGCAGCAGTTCCGGTTGGCGGACCAGCGCCCGTGCCATCGCGACCCGCCGGCCTTGACCGCCGGAGAGCTGGTCCGGGTAGCGATCGGCGAGGCCGTCAAGTTTCAGCCGGCGCAGCCAGTACGCGCCGAGGCCGGGGTCGGCGCCGACACCGAACGTGACCTGCTGCCAGACCCGCAGGTGCGGCAGCAGGGTGGAGTCCTGCGGCAGGTAGCCGACGCCACGCCGTTCAGCCGGCAGGCCGAGCACGTCCCGGCCGTCCAGCCGGACGTGCCCCGATTCGGCCGCCAGCAGACCCGCCAGCATCCGCAGGGTGGCGGACTTCCCTGAACCGGACGGGCCGAGGATCGCGAGGTGCCGTCCTGTGCCGGCGTGCGCGACATCGACGGTGAACTCACCGAGACGCGCCCGCAGCTGGAAGTCGAGCTGGGGACTGACGGCGGCCGTGGGGGCGGTCGGTGGGGGCAGCGGCCGGCCGGAGCGACGGCGGCGGTGCCGGCCGGGCCAGCGGTCCGCGAGGAGCAGCACCACCAGCGCGGCCGCCAGCGTGACCGCGACCGGCAGCACCGTGCTGTCAAGGCCGGTACTGCCGAACTGGACGTACACGAACACCGGCAGCGAATACGGGTGGTACGCAAGGACGACCGTGGCGCCGAACTCGCCGAACGCCCGCAGCCACGCCAGCAACATCCCAGCCCGGATCCCGCCGAACGCGGCCGGCAGCGCCACCCGCACCGCCCGCGACATCGGGCCGTGGCCGAGCGTCGCCGCGACATCCGCGAGCGCCGGGTCGACGGCGGCGAACGCGGCCCGCGCGGACACCACGAGAAACGGCGCAGCCACGAAGACCTGCGCCAGCACGATGCCCGTCAGGTCGTCGGTCAGCGCGCCGTCGAAGAACTGACCGACCGGGCCGTACGGGCCGACGAGGTAGATCAGCAGAATGCCGCTGATCAACGGCGGCAACGCGAGCGGCAACTGCACGAGCACGCTGATCACGACGCCGATCCGCCGGTTCGTGTGCGCGAGCAGATAACCGAGCGGCACGCCGAGCACGGTGATCACCGCAGTCGCGATCGTCGCGGTGAGCACCGACACCCACAGGGCGTCGCCTACCCCGGGCGCCGCCAGACTCCCAGAC